>JAJCYO010000063.1 GCA_029262875.1 Flavobacteriales bacterium | reverse complement strand
AGTTCCTCCAAAGGGATTAGCAGTTGCGGAACCATCATTTCCTCCCACAACCGATACATTAGAGGATGTAATCGAATTCACCAACTGATTTGGCTCAACGATATTTGCTGTGGCAACGGCAAAACAACCATTACTATCAGTTATAACAACACTGTATAACCCTCCAGCCAAATTCGTAATGGACTGAGTTGTTTGATTAAAAGGATCGTTCCATAAATAGACATAAGGAATGGTCCCTCCAACGGGGTTCGCAGTTGCTGTGGCAGTTGTATCTGTGTAGCACAACAAAGTATCAACCGTTGTAGATACACCAAATCCTAAACATCTTGGTTCATTCACCACTACACTTCCTTCCACCGTGCACCCATTATCATCCGTAACAGTAACAGTATAAATTCCATAACCTAAACCAGTAATTGTTGAAGTGGTTCCCCCTCCAGGGTTCCACAAGTAACTATATGGGGAAGTTCCACCAGATACTACGGCCGTAGCATCACCATCCGTCCCTCCATTCGTTGTTGCAGAGTTGCTGCTCATTCCTACTACCAATTGATTAGGAACCGTTACATTAACACATGTATCCTTCACACACCCTAAAGCATCTGTAATTGTTAAGCAATAATTTCCTTCGCCTACATTAATTGATGTTGAGGATTGCCCATTGCTCCACAAATAATTGTAGGATGTTATTCCCCCTGTTATTGTTGGGTTTAATACTGCCATGTCATCATTACATAATAAAGCTGTATCGGTTAATTGTATTTCAATTGGAGCTGGAAAACTAATTTGAACAGTATCGGTTACATTCGGACATGAACCTCCTGCTCCAGTAGATGTCAAGTAAAGTTCTAACAGTCCTGAAGCTATTTCAGCTGGCGTTGGTGTATAATTACATAATAAATATGAAGAATCTGGGGAAAAAGTACCATTTCCTCCGCTCCAATATGATCCCGAAGCATAGGTTAACGTCCCTGTTAAATTAACTTCGTTTATATCAGGACACAATAACTGGTCTGCACCAGCATCTACAATTGGTTCTGAGGTCTCCACAACTGGAACACTCAAATAATTAGCAGCGCACTTAGAGCTAGACAAACCATCGTTCACCTCTACTGTATATGTTTGTTGAGAAGTAGCAAAATAACTCGGTCCTGTTCCTACTAATACTCCCAAGGAATCATACCAAGTATAATTATAAATACCATTACCGCCAGTTGCTGATGCATTAAGTGTAACTCCACTACCAGCACCTAATTGGCAAAATGTACCTGGGTTTGGTGTAACGCTTCCCAACAACGAATCCATCGTGTAAACTCTAAACGTATCACATAATGTTAGAATATAACCACACTCATCGGCCTGTGGAAAACCACAAACTTGAAAATCAATGAATGGTGGAGAAGAAGAAGATGGTGTAAAGGTGGTTAGGTCACAATTGTTTGTACAACTTAGTAAAGTATCATAATCTCCCTGAACCCCAGGGAAAACTGAAGTCCATGTTATAGTTGATAGGTCAAAACCTAAAACACCAATATCTAAACTGCAACCTCCCCTAATGGTATCATCTTGAGGGAAGGTGGGTTTTGCAATAGATTTTATAATGTATTCATTTTGATTGTTTCCAGGTTTGCAAAAAGTAATTCTATGTGGTCCAATACCAGAGAGGCATATCACTTCTCCCACAGACAACTGCGGTCCACAATCTATTTGAAAAAACATGGAACCCGGTGGAACAGCTCCAGAATAAAAATCGAAACTTAATGCTGCGGCATTACTATCTAATATGACCTCAAATGAAGTACAATTATCTGGAGAACTTGTTCCACAGCAGTTCCCTTGTCTCGAATGAACAGGTGAAATCCATTGCCCTTGTGGCTGACCTGTTAAATCTACGTAATTGTACGGGACATTAGCATCACATGAATCTAATTGAGCGGCTGCTCCATTCCATCCGAAAAAAAATAATACCAATAAAATAATTAAATGAGGCAATACTGAATCCTTGTTTTTCATAACCAAACCATTTATACGACTAAATTACATGGTCCCTTATGTTTCAAATATGATTTACTTCATTTTTATGGATGTTTTTTCACATGGGAAATCTCGTGATTTCTTATTACCTTATTAGGTTAGGCAAGCAATATAGTTTCTTTATTTAGTTAGATTTATTCGGAAGTGAGCGGAAGCATTTTAGCGTAATTGGTATAATCTCCGCAAATGTCACAATAACGATCTCTTAACTTTTCTTTATCAAATACCTGAAAACTAATGTTGCAGGGTCCAACAAATAACGGACACCACTCTTCACGAGTTAGAATGCCAGAGATTTTAATCAGCCAATCTGCATACGTGCTTTTAGGATGTTCTTGAGGGTGTTCAAAGCTCAATTTAGCAAATAACATCAGGATTCCATGGTGAGGTTCATCTTTATGAACAAAGGGCAACATTACGTTATACGCCAAGCCGTATTCTTTATAGCTCATAAAATATTTAGCCAACTTAAATGCAGTTTCTTCATCAATCCCATTTTTCTGGTAAAAACTAAGAATTACTTCACAGCCCTCTTTTATTCTTTCTTTTACTTCTTGGTATTCACCATTTTTAAAATAATATGGAACTGCTTTTGCATTAAAATTAAACAATAGGGTATCCAACTTTTCTTTACTCACTTTGTCTGGCCTTTTATCGAGACCAATTAAAGAGGTCACTAAAGGGTCTACTTCGGATGGTTTTGGTTGTCCTTTATCTACCATTAAGCGTTTCCATAGGTTGGTATACATCATGCAAAAATTGTAGGTAGATAATTCATCAGATTTATTGTCAAAAGCTTCTACTTTTAGTCTGTTATAGAGCAACAACATTCTCGCTTCATCTTTCCAGTAATCTTTGTCGTACTTAGATTCTAACCAAAGCTCATTTAACTTTAAACTGTTAAACAAAACGTTGTTGGGGACTTTTATTTTTTCCAATAAGTCTTTGCTTAAGTCTCCTTTTTCAACATGGTAACAAATGTAATTTTGGAGTTGCTCCAACTCTTTCACCATTTTACGAATATCAACTGTAATTACTTTCTTTTTCTGATACGTTTCTAAAATAGTCTTAATTAAGGTTTTAAACTGATGTCCCAAATAATCCTCCTTATTGGCTTCGGTAATCACCGTTACAATGTTCATGGTAATTTCTGCTCTTCTTTGCGGGGCTAAAAAAGCTTCTATTTCTTCCACATACTCTTTCTGTTTCAGTTGAGTAATTATTTCTTCTTCTGATTTTCCTTTAAGTGCATTTAACGCTTTATGTTCTTTAATTTGTTGGTGGAACATGTCCCAATTTGGCATAGATGCTATGGTGTTTGGAATTTCCTTTTTCTGTTCTTTTTCGATGGCACCAACAATGCTGTTGGCTCTTTTCAGTTGTAAATTTTTATTGATGGCTTCCGTTCCTTCAATGGAGGTAAACGCTTTTATTCCAATTTTTTGAACATCAAATTTATCAAAGGTCAAGGTGTCTATCATTGGTTTTACATCGCTGTAATCATAATCAGACCTGCCACGCTCAAAAGGAACAATAAAGATGATGGATTTTTTATCCACTTCTGGTATTAGGTCTTTGATTGGTGGAATAGGAAACTCATGTACAAAATCTTCCAATACCAATTGTCCCAAGTCAACTTTCAAGTTGGGATCGACACAAAAACCATTTAAGTGCATAATCCTGCATACTTTACCTTTTTGGATCACCACCAAATTGGTTTCGTAATAAGACGGAATTTTCTTAGGCAATTTCCCTAAATTGTATTTGAACCTTTTTACTTTATCATCCTTTTTAATTCTACCGAACCAATTGCGTTTAGATCGAAATCCTTTTTTCAAATCTTTCTTAAATACAGGTTTTAAAATTTGACCGGAATAAATACACTGTTCGTTTCTCCTACTCGGATCTGTATAATAAGCAGGATTATTACAGTCATATGGCTCATAGAGCACAATTTCAATGGCTAATCCATCTTTACGGTTGTTCAATAATTTAAACATGGAACGGACATCTTCCGTTTCAATAATCATTTTTCCTTTTACATTTTCTAAACTAATTTCTTCCGCATTGTTTGTTATTTCGTAACACTCTTTACATTCAGGAGAATTTCTTTCACCATGTTTTGTTTTGTAAGCATGGCCACCATCATGTGGTGTTTTTTCCACCTCATCAAAACTGGTCACTAACTTATCTTGTTTCCAAGTGGAATAAGGAAAAAAATCGGTATTGTCTACAAAGATGTATTTGTTCATCACCTTTCCGAATTTCTGAACAGCTTTAATTTCTTTTTTATCGGGGTTAATGCTAACCGCAACACCCGTTACTTGCCATTCGGGCGTAATCATATTGGCATAATGCGGTGGAGAATTCACCCACCCTGTTACCAATGCGTTGGCGGTTTGCCTATACGTTGTAGCCATAGATTTTTTCCCTTTTTTATCTCGCATGGGTTTATTGAAATACGATTTGGCTACGTTTTCACCAACTCCATATCTCAAGGCCCCAAATAAGCGGGCTCGTAATGTTGGTGTTTTGGTGTCTGGTCGGTCATTCTGAAAATGACTCAAGATTTTTTTCTCTGTTAAATAATGGGCATGGTATTGTGCTGCATTGTACAGCATAGAGTCATTACCTAAAGTGGTTAACCCATGAGCAATACGTACACTATCTATTCCAATTTTAGTTAAATGCTCAAGGTATTTTACATTCAGATTCTCTAAGCTTATCTTATCATCTGGTGATTGAGCGTTAGCAACATGATAACAGCAAGCGATTAGCCCCGCTGCAAAATACCTTCGAAATTTAGCCCAATTCATTACTTAATACAGAACTGGTTGATACGTTTTGATGCAGATCCAGGTGACATGCTTTCCGCTTTTAGCCAATACTCACATGCTTTATCATCATTTTTTAGGTAATACTGAACCTCTCCCATATAAAAATAGAGCACCGCTTTATTGGGCTCCAATTCTCTGGCTTGACTAAAATCGGACATGGCATCTTCATATTTAGCCGTTTCGAAATTCAATACGCCTCTGTAGTAATACACTTCTTCATTATCATTTCCTAATAAAATGGTCTTATCAAAATCAGTTAAGGCACTGTTATAATCATCCATTAGGTAATTCAACAGTCCTCTTTCAAAAAACTTTTGAGCATCTTCAGGGTGATCTATCAGGTAATCGTTCACCTCTTTTAAATTGATGGCATACTCGCTAAACAAACCAAAACCTCCACCAGATTCTATGTCTGGCAAGGTATCTAAATCGATCACGTTTGTATTGATGTATTTTTCTTTTGCGGGAGTCGGAGCAACTCTACCTCTCATTGAGCTGGCTCCACCTGGAGGTTTTCCTGTGGAAGTCATTGCTTTCAGATTAATAATGTTTCTATCTAAAAGTGCAAGGTCATTTTTATCTATCAATGAAATGTCAACTCTTCTAATGTTCATAACAGGATCTTTCACCGCTTTTTTAATGAAGTAACATCTTGAAAAATATTCTGCGATTATTCGTTCATCATCAATATCCCCACCCCTAAGAAATTGTGCTACCGCAACTGAACGATTCATTGATATTTTCGTATTAAATTCATCATCATTAACAGGGTCAGCATAGCCCGTAACCAATATAGTAGAAGCTGAATTGGTTTTTAGAAATTTAACAGTGCTTCTCAATTTAAACAATGCTTTCATGGTAAGTTGTGAACTCTTATAGCTAAAATGAATTCTTTCAAACGCATTGTCACTCACAATAATCATACTGTCTTCTTTTTCAGGAATTGCCTCAACTACTTTTTCTTCTACTGTTTTGGTGTACGTAAAATCTAAAGTAATCTCTGAGTAAGGTGATTTTTCATCTACTACAATATCTGCCTCTTCTACTTTTTCTCCTTCAATAAATAGTTCTACTCTGTATTTTTTTCTTGCATCATTAACATAGAGAGAGTAGTAACCATCAAAGGTGTTAGAGAAAGCCGTTAGTTCAACTTTCCCTGATTCTACTTCAACCAATTTCAGTTGTCCTTTAACTCCTTTTCCTACGTCATTTTTAACAGTTCCTTTTACTAAAGCCGTTTTGGTTGGCAACAATTCTACTGGTGGGTTCTTAATGGTGGCGTTATAAATATCATGATCTCTCACAAAATAAGCTTCCTCACCATTGGCAGTAATAATGAATCCAAAATCATTTCTTGATGTGTTGAATTTTTTACCCAAATTAAGCACTTCTTTAGCAGCGCCCTTATCATCGATTATTGTTTTGTAAATATCTAACCCACCAAACCCTTTATAACCATCTGAAGAAAAGAACAAGGTTTTACTATCTGATCCAAAAAAGACAGATCGTTCATCTCCAGGTGTACTGATTTTCATTTTTTTAGGATAAGACCATGTACCGTTAGCGCTTTTTGTACTCATATAAAGGTCTAATTTTCCGTAATAATCTTTCCCCCAGGCAAAGACAAATTTCTTCCCATCAGGAGAGATGGCAGCACCATCAGTTCCATTTCCTCCAATTTCTGACATATCCACAAAGAAATCATTTATTCCACTTCCCATTCCTTTAGGGCTTCCCCATGTTTCTCCATACAATTGAGAAACATAATAAGGGCCACCAGACATCTCCCATCCTGTTCTCCAGCTCTGAAATGCAACCGTTTTTCCATCAGGTGACACCATCGGTTCATCCTCATTACTCGAGCTTCCAGCAGGAGCATTAATGGCTCTTGGCTTGGCCCAACCTGCTCCGGATTTTTTGGAATACCAAATATTGGCATCGTACCTTAAGTTACCATTACTGGCTTTATATATTTTAGCATCTGGCCCACTTGGTCGCTCTGATTGGTAAAAGATATACTTTCCACTAGGGGTAATGGAAAGGTTAGTCTCTTCATAAGTGGAATTCAATTCGTCTAATTTGGTAATTTCCAATTCGATATCCTTGTCCAAAATCCTAACATTGATCTGACCAAAAGCCATATTAACCATTCCAATAAGAAATAGTAGGCTTAGTACTTTTTTACTCTTGTTTTTCATAAGTCATATAATTAATAGAGTATCCAATCTGATACCCTGTCATGTTCATTGGTTCTAAAAATAATACGTGTTTGTTTGTACACAAAATAATTTCCTTTTATTCCACTCGTAATTTTTGCAGGAATTCCGTAAGCTTTAATCACTTCATCCATTTGATCGTTTTGCTTAATACCTCTCGCTGTACTTCCTCCGTACTCATTATCTGTAAAAATAAATGATTGTTCGTTGATAGGTTTGGTGAAATGCTTGACATGTAAAGCTTTAATTCCGTCTTTATTGTAAGAATAGACTTTCATTTTACGCCTTTCTTTGGTTTGACTTTTTAAGGAAATCATTTGTGCATCTTCCAACAAAACCTCCATCAACGATGGATCTACTTCATTAATAGATTCTAATCCTTTGGAGAGAATTTCCGCAGATTCTTTCTTGCTCATTAAATCTTGAAACGGTTTTCCTTTTTTAAGTACGGATAGATTTAATTTTGCTATTCTTTCATTTCCTATCATCGCACCATTAAATGACAATTTAGCGGCTTTTTCATTGTCGAGATGTGCTTGTACAATTCCCTTGGCAATAAGTGCATTGGCCATTAAAGCGGTATCTCCTTTCTCCTCTGCCATGCGTACAGCTTTTGATGCCATTGCTAATGCCATTTCTTTTTCTCCTATTAAATCATAAGAGAGCGCAGTATTGATGTAAGCAGGAATGTAATTTTTATCCAATTGAGTTGCTTTTTCAAAATGGGTAATCGCTTCTTTGAGTAATTCTTCCCTTAAGATAATTTCACCGCCTTTGGCTCCACCTTGATTTAACCTGCTTCCTTCGTCCAATCCAAAAGGGTAAAAGTAGTCATATTCTTCTTTTTTGAATAAGCTAAACGCGTGGACAACCTTGTTTACACCAGCATTGTTATAAATTTCTCTACTTGGAAAAAAAGTTGCGACATGTTCAAAACACCTTGCGCTTTCTTCATAATTACCTACAAGACTTAGCATGTTTGCCGTTTCATAAATGGGAATTAGTTGAGCTAATTTTTCATTAACTTCTCCAACAATTTTAATTCGATCTTCTTTACTTGGGTAGCCAGGAGTAACCTCAGAAACTCCAATATCATAGAAAGCTGAAATGAATTTCCCACCTACTTTTAAGGTATTGTAACCCGCAAGATAACCGTATAAACATCCAAAATAATCGGCTTCAGCTTCCATTATTTTTTTTCGATCCATAGTCAGATCAGAGTCGTAAATTTCTTTTGCTATCGTGAAATCTTCTGGAGCAGCACCGAATGACATTCCCCATCCATGGTCTTTATAATAGTGAGATAATTCATGTCCAATTACAAATGCTAAGGCATCTAATGAATCAGCGCCAAAAGAAACGGCAATGTTATAAATGCCTTCTCCAACAATGATAGTTTTTCGTTTAGGGCTATAGTAAGTGGTGTAATTTTCTTGTGTTGTTTTGTTGAACGCAAAAATGAGTATAGGGGCTTGTCTGCCATCACCAATTGATCGGACAATGTTTCGGTAAACAGTTTTAGTTACCGCTTCTTTATTTTTCTGATCTGGAGTAGGCTCATATGCAAATGAACAGAACGATTGCATCAACAGGAACAATAGTATCCATAAACCACTTGCCTTACGAGAATTTTTGATCATTAGAAGTGCAATTTATTAATCAAATATATGTAAATCCCTTGTCTATTCCCAGCTAAACTAATAGATAACGAAATCGTTGTAGCTATTAATTTTACGCACTGTTGGAACTTGTAGCCCTCCACTAAGTTGGTGTACTCTATATTGTATGTACGATTGAAGTTCAGTTAGTTGAACTTCCCCATCTTTGTTTAAGTCTGCATTTTTGGATTCTAACCCTTCTATTATCGAATAGGTAAAGATTCCATTTTTTTTATCATTGGTTTCATAAGCAAATTCCATACCACCTGCTGCAGAAATTATCGTTGCTCCTAAACCCTTTGATACATCTGAAAAAAGCGTTTGCATGTAGCTAAACGAATTCTTCAAACCTGTTTTAGGCACTACAATTTTAGTGCCGCTTTTTGATGTTGCTTTTACATTTTGATTGGAGTTGCCATTAGCAAGTATCATCTCTTCTTTATCTATTTCTCCCGAGTGACAGGCATCAATTAATACTAATCTATTTCTTGATTTCACCTTCTCCAACAACTGTTCTATTTGATCATAAGGAAGCCCTTTTTCTGACGGGTTATTAAAATTAACATCAGTAGTTGCTAAGTAATAATCCAATTGATCGTCCAACAGACCATGACTGGAAATATAGACCATAACCTGATCATCAATTCTTGAATCTTTTAAAAAGGCTGCTTTTTTTAAGATGTTACTTTTTGTAGCTTCCTTATTTAGAATCAATTTTACATGAACCTTATTGTACTGCTTACTTTTATTCAGTGAATTAACAATATCTTGAGCATCCTTTGCTGCATAGGTCAAGTTTCTTTCTTCATTAGTATATTCAGATATACCAACTGCCAACACATATAAATCAGGTTTAGTTGCTTCCTTATCCAAGGCCACTTCAAATGCGTCTCTGATACTTTCTACTCCTTTAACATTAATTACCGAAACTTGAATTTTATTGATTCCTTGTGACAGTTGAACTTGTATCTCTTGCTCTATTTTTTTTGGTTGCCCAGTTGCTATTTTCACACCATTTGGTCCATCAACGGGAACATTATTGATGTATACCAACAGTCTATCTAAAGGGTATAGATTATCATGTCCTTTAACATTAAATTTGAAGGTGGTTTCTGATGTAGTGGTAACCAAATTGTATTTATCAACAACTTTTAACTCAGGAAGGTTAAATTCATCTCCGAGCATTTCTTCGGTGAACCCAGATTTTCTTAATCGCTTTTCATAGGCTTTTTTATACATTTTTATTTTGATGATAGAAGCTGTTCCAATTCGTTTAATCACCTTGTCTGGTCGATTGTACTTCAAATCAAATTGCTCAAAGGGTAACACTTGATTTTTCAATCGGAATGCCGCATTTTCTAAGGCTTTTTTAGAAGAAAAATAATAGTTATCAGGTGTAACTACGATATAATCATCATCATCAATATTAACCATGGTTGCGATTTCTTTTCCCGTTTCAGCATTCCACAACATCACTCTATCATCCATTCCACCACTTGCCAATACATTTTTTTTATGCATAAAGCTTACGGAGGTTACTTGGTCTTGATGTCCTTTAAGTGTTTGGATTTCTTTTTTCTGTGCAATATCCCAAACGGTTATATCTCCGTTTCTCCCCGCTAAGGCAATGTAGTTATCATCAAAACTAAAGGATGCATCGTTATAAGGTAATTTTCTTCTAATAGCACTTCCTTCAATACTTAAAATGATTTCTTTTTTCTCAAGATCGATAATTTCAACAAATGCACCAATAGTGGCTAAGTATTTCCCTGATTGACTTATTCTTATTTTATAGTTATCTCTTATAAAATTACTTCCATTTTTCGTTTTGGTCGGGATATTCATAATCCCCGATTTTTCACAATTGTTTAAATCAATGAATGTGAGATTGAGCCCACTTTGATAGGTAAGAATCACTAAAGTTTTATTATCAGGTGTAATGACCATAGGATGGTTTCTTAAACTCGGTTCTCCCACCTTCTTACGGAAATAGTCTTTCTTAAGATCAAATTCGCAAAAAATCTCACCGGTAAAATAATGATGTGCTCTATTGGTGCCCATCATTACAGTAAAATCAGGAGACACTAAGAAGTCTTTTCCTGTATGAACTTTATAACGGTAATAAAAATGTTTATCAAACAATTTCTCGTCTTTGGTGGTTAAATCGGTCAGGGTTGTTTTAGTACGCCAGTCCCCATGAGTTAGCAAGACTTTGCTATCAGGGCTCCAGAAAACAGATAGTGGTTTATTGGTTGCTTCACTTAGCGGTTCAAGGCAGTTTTCCGCTTTCCCTAAACTCCATATTTTAGTTGGGTTGATACCAGTAATGGCTAATTTTTTATCATCAGGACTAAATTTCACTAAGTTGACGTTAGCAGAATAACCATCTGTCATTCTGATTTCTCTTCCTGATGACACATCAAAATATCGTAATAAAATAAAAGGTTCGTCCTTGTCGTAATAAGTAAACTGAGTGGCAACCACCAGCAATTCTCCCCTTGGGTTAAAAGCAGCTGCAGTAATAATTCCCTTCCTAAACCTACCTTCTCTTGGCACTCTTTTTAGCGCTTCACATTTTCTGAGATACGCTCCATTTTTCAAGTCATATAATTTAAAAAAATTATTCTCTGTTACCCCAAGTATGGTATGGTTACTATTAAATATTGCAAAATCATTCCTGTTTAACTCTCCATCATCTCCTTTCTTTCCTTCAAAATTATTAACGTATTTACCTTTGTTTAGGTCCCAAACCTGCCAGTTTAAATAATCGTTTGCTGCATAATATTGGAAATTACTATTGTCAATATAATTTAATCGAGGTAGCTGTTGTGTAGGCATTTTTTTGTCGACACTTTGTGTCTCTATGTTCCATAGATATGCTGCACTACTACTTCCTATAAGCAAGTTTTTACCACCCTTTGTAAATTCAAGACTCCTTACACTCAATCGATCTTCCATTTTAATTTTAAGCATTTCTTCTCCAATTTCATGACCTTCGTTATCTATAAATAGAATAGTAGGTTTGTAAGTTCTCTCCGAAAACGCAAGTAGTTTACCATCAGCTGAAACAGCTAAATTTTCCTTATGCTGAAGACCAGATTTAGTTCTGAATACTTCTTTTTCTGTGTTCAAATCCCAAACAATAATTTCTTTGGTTGAGGCTGAAATTAGGTGTTTGTTGCTAAAAATTATTCTGAATACACCTTTTGTATGTCCTTTAAAGGTATGAATAATAAGCCCTGTGTAAGGGTCTATCAAGTTAATATGTCCATCATTAGATCCAGTCGCCATAATGGATCCTTTGGCGTTAAAAACAATTTCTTCAATAGCCTCTTTGTGTCCCTGTTGCAACACAATACTGGGTTGTTGAGCCAATAAAACACTGCTAAAAATAAGCAGTATCAATGCCGTTATGTAGCATTTATTGCTCATCTCCTTTTTCTTGTCAATCGAATCTTCTTTATAAAATCAAAAGGAGTGTTTTTTGATTTCTTAGTGTTTTTAATTGCCTTAGCTTCCGATCCATCTATGGTCAAAATAAATTCCCCCTTGGCCATAATATCCGGACCTTTGTCTTCAATGGAATTACATTTCATCATGCCTGGGTAGACTTCTAATTCCACTTTATAACTTCCTTTTGTCACATTTTTTGATAAATAATCATACAATGGATAATGGCATGGTTCACAATTCATGTATTTATAATTGTCATAATTTTCACTAGAACCTTCTTGTCTATACCAAATCTTGTAATCAAATTGGGTCCAATTGAGAAATGCATAAGCATACAATGGTTCTCTCCAACTTTTTATCAGTTTCCCGTTAACTTTTAATACAAAAACGAGGTAAGAAAATTCATCTCCATAGACGACCCTCCCTTTATCCCCAATTTTATCCCTATAATCCCAATCTTCTTTATTCATTTTAGCATCTTTAAGGTACTTTTCATAATAATACCTTACAGAATGTTTTAAATAAAGAATACACTTGATTTCCCCAAAAGGTCTCAATTCGTAAACACCATCTTCGTCCTTGATCAGGTTATCTACATACTTGGATTCATCTGGAAAAAAATATATTTGCCCAGCTTTCGCTCGATGTTCATCGTCTATAATACCTTCATCATAAACGGAATCAGGAAAAAAATAAGGTGAATGCTGCGCTTTTGTGAGCAACACACAAAACAGGAGTGAAATTAATAACAGCTTTTTCATTGTTACCATACTTTTATTAGGAATAAAAATACAGTTAATCAAACAGTATTACAAAATTTAATTATCTGTTGATGAGCCTTTTCTTTGGGGGTTAATCTTTTATAAAAACTGAAGTGTAGTTTTTAGAAGAAGTTATTACTTTTATAAAATATGTTCCTCTTTTTAGATTATTTAAACTTAATACATTGGTAATCAAATTTGAATGAGCCAATACTCTTTTACCATAAGTATTATAAATCTCTACCAATTCTATTAATGTATTATTCTCGCCTAAGTTTAACGTAATCTTTTCTCTTACTGGGTTTGGATAAATTCCAAAGCCTGATTTTTTCAATTTCTCGTTAACGGAAACTGGAGATCCCCAATAAGCAATGTTATTGGTTGAAATTCCTCCAGCTGTTGTAAATTCTCCAGCTACGTATAGGTTTCCTTTAAAAACAGCCAATGCATATCCTTCTGCTGTTGGGCCACCTTGAAGCCCTGTTCCTAATGTACTCCATGATGAACCATTCCATTTGGCAACTCTATCTGCTGAATTGGTACCGGCTGTTGTAAAAGCTCCAGTGATGTATAGTTCATTATTATGAACCACCATATCTGGAACACGTGCATTCGTTCCAATGGAGAGCGTGTTCCAACTCGCCCCATCCCATCGTGTAATGTATTTTGCAGGTGTTGGGCTGAACCACCCACTTGCATGGATCTGATTTTGAAAAACCTCAATATCATAAACATCAAAATCCATTCCTGTTCCCATTCCTGACCATGTTGTATCATTCCAAATAGCTATTCTATCTATTGAAGAAACTCCTATTTGTGTAAAAGCTCCTCCTGCATATAATTTTCCATTATAAGATTTTAAAACCCTAATTTTTAAATTAGCTCCTCCTCCTACGCCTGTCCAATTACTCCCGTCCCATACTGCAATTTTTGAAACAGATTGTGTTCCCGACATGGTAAATGAACCTCCTACATAAAGTTTATTATTGTAAATTTCTGCAGTGTATACTGTACCATCAACACCAGAACCAAACCCAAGCCAGTTAGCGCCATCCCATTTAGCAATATGATTTACGGTATCTCCGTCTACTATAGTAAAATCTCCAGTAGCATATAATTCTCCATTCAATACTCCTAAATAATATATTCGTGCATTAAAACTCGCTCCCATCTGCTGCCAATTTGTCCCGTCCCATTTTGCGATGTAATTAGAAACTCCTCCTCCTACAGTGGTAAACTTTCCTCCCACGTAAAGTAAGTCATTAACTGTATCTGCAACCATTGCATAAACAGTATTGTTCGTTCCTGCCCCCAAATTAAACCATGATTGAGCTTTTGCTGTTGAAAATTGAGATATAGAATAAATTACAATTAAGAGTTTGAAAAGTGCTTTCATAAAAATTACTTTGCATCAAAAGTAGATTGCAGATAGGAAAAAAGGAAATCAACTTATTGCCTATATCAGTAGTCAAAACTGTATAATTTGGCTCCTACTTTTTCAATTATTAATCTTAACCAGTTGATAACATGACTGAAAGAACAATAGTTTTTATGGGGGAAAACTTGCAGTACATTATGATTAAAAAGACTAGATTTTAGCCCCAATAATTAATAAATCATCTAATTGCTCAATGTTTCCTTTCCAGTCGTTAAACGTTTGTTGAAGGGTTTCTTGTTGCATCTCCATTGAAGATTTGCTAATATCAGTAAGCAGACTCATTAACTTAGATGAATAGTATCGTTTTCTTTTCGGACCACCTAATTGATCAGCATAGCCATCAGAATAGAGGTAAATAACATCATCATTTTTCAGTTGAAATTGATGGTTTGTAAAATTAGATTCCATTTGACGTTTTGTCCCAATGGCTACTTTATCTGCTTTTATTACTGATAAGTTATTGTCTCTTACAATGAATAATGAATTGTGTGCACCAGCATATTCTAATTTCTTCGTTTCCTTTTCAATTTTCACTAAAGACATGTCCATTCCATATTTTGCAGAATTTTCATCATTTTCTTGTTTAAGTGTTTTAAGTACAGCAACATTCAAAACATCTAAAATTTTTGATGGTTGCGTAATTTTTTGCTGCTTCACTATTTTTTCAATGAGGTTATAACCCATTAACGACATAAACGCCCCTGGAACTCCATGTCCCGTACAATCTATTGCAGATAAATAAACATGATTTTTAGATTCATAAAACCAATAAAAATCACCACTCACAACATCTTTAGGTTGGTAAAAAATAAAAGCGTCAGCAAATACTTTTTTAATGTTACTGATTAACGGCATGATGGCATCTTGAATGTCTTTAGCATAATCAATGCTATCTGTAATCAATCTGTTTTTATTTTCTATTTCATTTTTTTGATTTTCTATCGCAATGTTTTTTCGTTCCAATAGTAAATTATTTTTCTTCTTTCGTTTGTAACTGATAAAAATCAATACGGTTAATCCAAGGGCTAAAACTAAAACAATTCCTACACCAAATGTTATCAGTTGTTGCCTGTTAAGTTGAGCATCTTTCAGTGCGTTATCTTTCGTTAGTAGTTTATTTTCTGTTTCCTTTTTTTCTGTTTCATATTTTGTTTGCATTTCAGTTATTTGCTTATTACTCTTTTCATTAAATAGTGTGTCTTTAATAGCAATATACTGAGTTAAATATTCCAATGCCAGGTCATATTGTCCAGCATTTTTATAAATGTCTGCCATTCCTTTATAGTTATCCGATATTAATGACCTCAGTTTCATTTCTATGGCTAACTCTAAACTTTTATTCATATAATCTATCGCTTTGTCTCTATTTGCTAAGGCAAAATGGGCCTGACCAATATTGTTGTACCCGTAAGCAATAAGCCGCTTGTCGTCTAGTTCTTTTCCATACTCTAATGATTTAAGTTGACACTCCAACGCTTTCTCTAATTTCCCTTGGTAAGTGTAGACAATCCCTAAATTCCCTATGGCTGTCGCGGCACCTTGTTTGTTTCCGATGACTTCATTTATTTCACTTTGTTCAATAAAATATTCTGCCGCCTTATCTAATTCGTTTTTAGATCCATAAACAATTCCTATTCCACCCAATGTGGTCGCAACAGCAGATTGATTGTTATTTTTTTTACTTAATTCAAGTGATTTCAAAAAATATTTTAACGCTTCATCTAATTTTTGTTGATGAAAAAAAACATTTGCAATATTGGTATATGCAGCTGCCATCTTTTCTTCCGCAACAATTTTATCATTTATATTCTCAGCACCTTTTAACGATTTAAAAAGAATACTCAATGATTTTTCGTGTTCTCCCTGGTTCAAATAAACAATACCTTTATTCAATATTGTTTCAACATAAAGAACATAAAATGGTTGCGATTTTTCAGACTCAAGTATTTTAATCGCATTGTCATAATTCAAGTATGCTTCATCATAATTTCCTAATGCATTCTCAATTACTCCTAACCTATTGTATGATGTTGCGATGATTAATTTATCATCAATCTTCTTTGAAATAATCAATGCTTCGCTTGCATATTTCTTTGCTTCATTTTGATTTATTGAGGATAATTTAAGTGATATATTCCCCAGCAATTTATATTTTATAGTATCCTGGACAGCAATACTTAATTCATTCTTTAAACTATCTATCCCTTTGTTCTGAGCGATAGTAATATTAGATAGTAAAAAAATAAAAATGATAAGGAACCCCTTTTTTAAAAATAGAGTCATATTGATGGTTATTTGTTAATAAAGGCTATAGCTCAATGACATATTCAAATGGGACACCTACAATTCCTTCAAACTCTTCTCCAGCATCTTTCATATCAATGTCAGGCTCTTCATAAATCCAACGAACTGTTATGGGCGTGATATCTTTATGGATTTTTTCTAATCTCATTAATATGTCCAAAATAAATTTTGCTGTTGTTGAGTTAAAGTAGTCAAATTGAAAATCAAAGAACAACTTTTCATTCTCTTCTGTATCAGTTTTTGATTTTTGCCAATAAAGAAAATTATAATAATCATCCAACCATTTTAAAATGGAGGTGTAAAATATATTAGCATTTTCTGGACGTGATTCTCCACTAATCCTGAATTCTTTATTACTCAAATTTAAACTCACAGTTGGAGTAAATTCTGTCGATTCAATGATGAGACTTTCCATAATATTTATTTTTCTATTATCTTAACTTCTAATAAAAAAAAGGATATATCAGCATCAATGGTTTTGAAATAATAATCAATCAAATTCCCTGATTTTAATGCCATATCGATTAATCCAATTCCTGCTCCTTTCTTTTCTACATTTAAACTTTTAATCAAAGCTTTTCGGTGTTCTTCTTTTAGTTCCTGCTTTTTTAAAGATTTTATTTTATCCAATTGTTTTTTAAGCTTATTAATTTCATTGGTAGGAATTAAATTTCCACCAGTTATATAAAAGCCATTCTCCTTTTTTCCTACAATAACCATCGGACTATACTCTCTTTCTACTCCTTCTACTTGAACATGTTGTCCATAATGGTAGATATTCTCAAGACACTCTACGGTAATGTTATAAACACGCTTTTTTATCAATAAGTCATCTACTTGTTCGTGTAACTTTTTCTTTGTGATTGACAATAAAGAATTAACGATGTCTTTAGTAAAACCTCCTTTATATGTTATCAGTATATCCTTATCCATCAACTTTTCCTGAATTCCGAATATTTCATCAATTGTTTTTGTCATAATAATTCTTTTAAATTATGGTACAGGTGGATTTCCCCATTCATTTCTCATCCAAGGTGCTAACCTTGCATCATTTAGTTCGTTATTGTTTGTTATGTAAAATGAGTCTCCATAAAAAAAGGTATCAGGTAAAGCGGTGTAATTTATTATTCCTAAAGTATTAGGGTCTTCAGAATATACTTCCCAGGGTATTGTTTGCTGATCACCATTAATTAGTGTTCCGTTATTTTTTGTAATTTCTCCGTTATACCTGATTGTCACCCCATCTTCAGCTCCTATTTTCATAGCATGAGAACCACCATCAGCACTGAGTATTGGATGTCCATTATCTAAGGAAAGTTGACTCCAATTGTATGTATTAAAATCATCATGATGACTAACCTTTATGTATTCTGGTAGATTGGTCGCAACATTTACATAAACAAAGTATTTTTCCCAATCATGCTCATGATCATTTGCCCAATTATTGTCAGCATAATACAACCAATATTGATACACAAAGTGTGTTGAAGTCTCTACAAAATGAAAATAGACACTCGGTCTTTGATTGTTCATACCTCTATTCGCCAAGCCAGTTCGTCCAGCACCAATTACATTGTTTCCTATGGAGTACCTAACTAAGTTCTCTAAATTATCTTCTACATCAAAAACACCATCCATATTGGCATCTTGTGTTTGGTTGAAGTTAAACGTTATTGGAAAATTAGTTTCGCCATTATCAAAATAATCTATCCCGTCAAATGACAACGTTGCTAAATATTGAGTTGGCACAACCCAATTTGTAGTAGGAGTGTTAGTGGGTTGCTCGCAGGAGAATAACACCAATCCTAAAAACGCTAAAAAATTTATTTTTTTCATTTTTAATACTATAATTTTTCGCAAAAGTAAAAATGAAAATGAGTTTACGTAAACCTATTTTTCTCCAAAATCAGTAGTCAAGCTTAAATGAATTATCCTTCTTTTATTAACTACTACCCTCTATATATTTCATGCAGATGACTTGACATCTGACATATCATTTTAATCAAATCTATCTTTTAAGCTATCCTTTAAACTTATGATAAAATTTGACTACTGATATATTGTTTTTTTTGTATTTAGCAAAGCTTCCTTAGTCTTTAGTTTTGTGCCATTCGTCTAAAGAAAGACAACAAAATATAAATTAATTGAATTATGAAAAAGAACTTATTATTTATTTTATCTATTGTAATGGTATTTGGTGCATTTGGACAAGCAACTACACCGAATGCTATGAATTATCAAGGTGTAGCAAGAGATGCATCTGGAAATGCACTTATTTTACAACCCATTAGTATTAAAGCTAGTATTTTAACAGGGAGCTCTACTGGACCTTTGATTTATGAAGAAACTCATACGTTATCAACCAATCAATTTGGTCTTTTTACCCTTGAAATTGGAAACGGAACTGCAACTGTCGGAACTTTTCCTTCTATAAATTGGACTACTGCTAACCAATGGTTAAAAATTGAAATGGATCCAACTGGTGGCTCATCTTATACTCAAATTGGTGTAAATGAGCTCCTAAGTGTGCCTTATGCAAAATATGCAGAAAATTCAGGAACACCTGGCCCTACTGGAGCAACGGGTGCTACAGGGCCTGCGGGTCCTATTGGATTGGCTGGTCCTACTGGAGCAACAGGTGCTACAGGACCTGCTGGACCTATTGGATTAACTGGTCCTACAGGAGCAACAGGTGCTACTGGTCCTGCGGGTCCTATCGGATTAACCGGACCTGCTGGTCCTATTGGATTAACTGGTCCTGCTGGCCCTATTGGATTGACTGGTCCTGCTGGTCCTATTGGATTGACTGGAGCTACGGGAGCAACAGGTGCTACTGGTCCTATCGGATTAACTGGAGCAACGGGTGCTACAGGTGTTACTGGGCCTGCTGGGCCTATTGGGTTAACTGGTCCTGCGGGAGCAACGGGTGCTACCGGACCTGCTGGTTCTGCAAATATTAATGGAACAACAAACAGGGTAATTAAGTTTACAAGTTCTACTACTGGTGGGAATTCTATTATAAATGACAATGGATCTGTTGTTGACATTACAAGAAATTCAAGTGCTGGAAGTGCTACATTTAGAGTACAAGATGGCGGTTCTGGAAATGGTATTTTTATTAGTAAAAGTGGTTCAGGCTATGGTATTGATATTGCACATGCGACATTCGGTGCTGGGGTTCGGGTAACAAGTACTGGTTCAGGAGGGAATGCCTCTGAATTTAGCATTACTAATGGTGGGAATAACGGAGCCGCTGTAATTGCCCAAACGAGTGGTAATGGAGATGCCATTATTGCATCTGCTTCAGGTTCAGGATTTGCCCTTAATGCATTACAAAATGTTAAATTAGGTTCAAGTACTGTTGGTAGACATCGTTTTTACGGATACATCCAAGCTGGTACGACAAGTGATTTACATAAAATTTTACCAAATGCAGGATTCTTTGGGGAAGTTGGAACATCATCACTTTACTGGTGGAGAATGCATGCTTCTTCATTTAATGTAGTTTCTCAAAGAGAGCTAAAAAGAGATATTACTCCTGTTGAAGATGGAAATTATGAAACTGTAATAAATGATATTGACGCACTTAAACCTTCTTTTTATAAATTTAAAGTTGAGACTGATGTTCTTGAAAAAGATAATGAAGCAAAATACCGTCCATTTCCTCATTTAGGTGTTATCATTGATGAATCTCCTGATTATATATTGGGTGTGGATAAGAAAACTGTTGACATTTATGCTCTTTCCACATTGTCATTAGCTGGAGTAAAATACAATCGAAATGAAATTCAGAAATTAAAAAGAGAAAACATCGAGTTAAAGAAACAATTACAGACTATTTTAGAAAAACTAACTCAATTGGAAAAATAAAATCAAATGAAATCCCTTCGGGGATTTCATTTTATCCAATTCCTTCTTAAGTTCTAATTAGCAATTACCTGGATGTTAAATGGGACATTAATAATGTGACTAAAATCCTGACCTATCTCTAAAATCTCTTCATCATCCTCATCATAGTACCAATTAATGTTTACGTTCCCGTCCCCTAAATGGATTTTTTGCAATAACTTCAATATGTCCAGTATGCATTTTGATGAACTGGTATTAAAGTATTCCAGCTTAAAATCCACTTCAGTATAGGGCAGTGGATTATCAGCATAATTATCGAGTACTTCTAAAAAAGGATCAAAAAAACTGATAGAATTCTCTGGAATTGACCTTCCCTTAATGAGCAAATGTCCATCAGTAAAATTAAATTTTATTGTTGGTGTTTCCGATGTCCCATCTATAAAAAAATCACTCATAATGCAGCAAATATAAGGAAAAAAGACCTGCTCCTACTGGCAAAATGTTCTATTTTTATTTTCTAGAAGGCCTTATTCCGATCTTCTTTTTAGGTATAGCACCAATGGGTATAGAATGAAACTGCATAAACTTCCCTCTTTGATTGGTGATATAAAAGACTACGTTATTGTTGCTTTTAGTTCCCGTTTTTATAATCTGGATATCTAACGAAGTTTTCTTATCTTTTTCCTTCATTTCATGCATGCTGTACGCCCATATACCATCCTTAGAAGTCTTCACCTTAATTCCAGGAATAGTCATTGAGATTAGCTTGATGTATGCATCACCATCAAAGTCAAAATTATATTGCTTCACGGAAATAGTATGTTGATCAATATAAGGATATAGATGTGCTACCTGTTTAGTAGCGTTCAACCTAAAAGAATATTCATACATAAAAGCATTTCCTCCTTCAATCGCTTTATTTTCATTGTTCTTAACAGACATGAACAAACGGTAAAGATTGCCATCATCTCCTGAAGTACCTTCAACTACCATCTTAAATATATATCCTCCTAAATCTGGTAAAAGTTCTCCTTCTAAAGGATTTATTGGTCCAATGGTGTACCACTTATTATCAAAAATTGATTCCGACCCAAACGTTTTAGAACTGATTAGGTTTCCCATTTTATAATTACCAACAGGATCTTTGTTTTCGGCATCTTTATCAGAAAAACATCCTGCTCCATACAAAGAGAATTTTGTTTTAGTGTTAAATCCTTGTCTATTCTCATCATGTTTACCTCCAACATTGGGATCAAATATTCGAATAAAAAAAGGCTTTTTTTGTTCTTTAGGAATAGAAAAGAAAATAATCTGGTTGAAATCATCATCTCCCCAACTTTTCTCCGCTTTATTGCCAAATGTTACTAAAAAGGGTATGTTCTCATTCTTAGCAGGAATAGATTGGCCATTTACCTTAAGAAATGATGCACTCAAAAGAACTGTTAAGCAGAATAGGAAATTGTTTTTCATCTTTTTTTTAATAATATGACAATATACCTATTTTATAATAAACAACCTGATCTATGTTTTGGTTAAACTCAATTAGAAAGTATTTTAAATTCGACTCTCCTATTTCTTGCTCTTCCTGCAGGATTATCAGTCCCATCCTGAAAATTATTTGGCTCCAAAGGCTTAGTCTCTCCATAGCCTATAGACTTTAACCTATCCTTTGAAATGCCCTTACTAATTAAGAACCTTACAACGCTTTTAGCTCTTTTCCCAGATAATTTCATGTTGTAAGCACCACTCATTTTATCGTGAGCAGCTTTCGAATAAACTTGTCCCTTAGCTGCAAATAATTTTTTCTCTTTTTCTACATTCCTTGAAGCATCGGTGTGTGCGCCTACCTCTATACTAACTCCTTCATTGTCTGATAAGTATTCTATCAATTTTTCCAGCTCTAATTTGGATGTATTATCTAACAAATGTCCGTCATATTCGAATTGAATGTTATTTAACACAATATTAACAACACCTGTTGTATCGTTATAAACTATTCCCAAATCCTCAATCTTCATTCTTCCATCTTGGAAAGACTTAACAATAGCATCATCGAATCCTTCACTATGCGCTAACCTGTAATCTTTAATTAAATCAAATGGGTTCATTGACTTTCCAATTACATACGAGAAGTAATTTGTATTGGTATCATAAATTTCTACTACATCATTTACGAAACTTTTTAATACAGTAGAATCTTTTGCAACAGAGTTTGAAGATGAAAGTATTTCTAACATGTAAACTCCGTCATCTAACTCTTCCATCCTCTCAGTATTAAATCCAGAGTATTTAAGGGTTTCCAAAAAATTATTTTGATTCGCTAATAAAGTAGAATCAGAATTTACAAAAATGGTTTTGTAGAAACAGTTCGACTCAATTTTGTCTGATAATTTATCATATCCCGTAATTAATACTTTTAATTCTTTGAAGCCACCAGAGCTATAACGATGCACCTCCTTACCATTTTTAATAATGGTTGAATCTCCGTAGTCTATGTAATAGTTTCCAATCTGATAATCCTTCCATTTTCCTTGCCCTACCTCAACATTAAAATCAGTATGTATAGAAATCGTATCGGGTGCAACAACTTCGGGTTGAATGATAGCCTCAATCTCTAATTCATATGTTGCTTCATTTACGAAATTCTTATCTATCAAGGGATCCATTATATTTAATTCTACAATGTATAACCCTGGTTCATCATAGCAGTGGTATGTTTCCAAGGATCTTTCTCTGTTACCATCCCCAAAATTCCATTCATAAATCATCGCCACCGAATCTGCATTCAATGTTGACTCTTCAAAAAATTCATAGCACAACAATTCATTAATCAATTCTTCGCAATCCTTAAATTCTGGATAGATTACCTCTAATTTGTAGATGTCGTCAGACCCCAGCCGGTTTGAGCAAAAAAATCCTTCTGTTTCATCAGGGTTAAAAATTATTCCAAAGTCATCAAAAGCAGAGTTTACGGTAGAATCCATCATATAAGGTTGGTTCCATTTACTATTAACCAGCTTTGATACGTATATATCCAACCCACCTAACCCAGCCGTTCTATTGGATGAATAATACAACTTGTTATTTCCATCAATGAAGGGAAACATCTCATTTGAGGGACCATTAATGGCTTCACCTAAATTAACCATGGAACCACAGAAGCTATCTACAATTTCCGCATAATATAAATCTATCCCTCCATATCCGTCTTCCTTATCACTCACAAAATATAATCGAGTTCCATCTGGCGATAAACTTGGCTGCCCTGTATTAAAATCTGGCGAATTAAAAAAACAAGGTGTAATATTAGTCCAAACCTTACCATTAAAAGTGGCTTTATAAATACCCAATTTATTGCTGGTTTTGGTGGCGCTTGTCATTGATTTATTGACCAATTGACTTCGTGTAAAATAAGCCGTATTTCCATCTTTAGAAAACGTGATTGGGCCATCGTGGAAGCTACTTTTTAACTCCTTGCTCAATAGGCTCGTTTTACCAAAACTATCTTCTGATAACGGGATATAATAAAGGTCAGTAAGCTGCTCTCCAGATTCACTATCTTGGTATGTTAGTGCTTCATTATTTCTATTTGTTCCAGAAAAAACTAATCCATCTTTATAATATACAGGTGAATATTCCCTGTAGGAAGTATTAAATGAAACTGGAGTCACTGATATTTTATCCTGTGACCAACCAATTACTGTACTCATCATAAAGACAAGTAACAATGAATATTTTATTCCCTTTTTTCTCATTAAAAAAATCTCGGATCGAAAGCTTTCACTTTATATCTAAAATCATATCGTAAAAATAGCTCATGGCTACCATTATTGTATTGTTGTAATTTAGAAATACTATGATCGTATGAATAACCTATAATCAGCTGATCATTAGCATGAAACTGTACCAACCCTACTATTGCATCTTGCGTTCTATAAGAAAACCCAACACCAAGATCATTGTTAAAATCTGCTATTAAATTTATATCCATCTGAAAGGTAGCATTTGGTAAATATCGGGAGAGCACAGATGGCTTAAGGGTTATATTGTTTAACTTAAATTCTGTTCCTGCTTCAATTAAATAATTGTACTGACTGAAATCGTTCTTTATGGTATAGCTTGCAGCGGATCCATCTAATTGATGTTGTAAAAACATTGGCATAGAAAATCCAACAAAATAATTTTTAGTTTTATAATAAATACCTGCACTAAAATCTGGAAAAATATACTGTGGTGAGTCAGATGAGAAGGCTAAATCATTTGCATCCGTAGTTGAGATTTGACTCCATTGGTTGGTCGTAAATACTGCACTTGCTGATATACCAAAAGAAAGTGATTCTTTCCTTTTTCCTTTTATTTTATACGCAAAACTTCCAGAAACATTATTTTCTTTACTAACACCAATAACATCCCTAAAGAACATCAATCCTAAACCTAATTTCCCTTTCATTGCAGGACCATGAATAGATATATTTTGTGTAGAAGGTGCTCCATCCAATCCTACCCATTGTTTCCGATAAGATACACTTGCAGAGTAAAAACCTAATTCGCCAGCATAAGCGGAATTAATAATCAGCCTGTTCATCATATACTGGCTAGATAGCGGTATCTGTTGAGCTATAGATCCTATAGTCATACCAATTAGCAATATGGAAATTATTACTCTTTTCATCTTTTCAGCACTATAAATCCACTTACTTCTTCATTCAACCCTGGTATTTTAATGATATAAAAATAAGTGTCTTCGGGTAAGTCTTTACCTGATGAGCTCCTTCCGTCCCAATCATTTTGATAATTTTTTTGAGTATAAAGTTCAACACCCCAACGGTTAAATATAGCAATTTCGTTTTCTAATAAGTTTAAGCCTTTTATAACAAATAAATCATTGTTTCCGTCACCATTTGGTGAAAAGCCGTTCGGAATATTTAATGGAACAACTGTAATGATTACTTCATCAGTTGCATCAGGGCATGTCCCATTTGAAACAACCCATTCAAAAACATTATCGCCCGGCTCTAAATCATTTACAAAAGAAAGAGGATCCGTAAAACTCTGAACGTTACCAAACCCTGAAATGTTTAACCAGCTTCCTGAACCTATCGTTGGTGGGGTAGCGTCAAAATTAGTTGTTGTGATTCCAAACAGTGTTTGGTCTGTTCCTGCATCAGCAATAGGTTGCATTTCTACTTCAATCGACATAATACAAGTATTACTATTTCCGGAGCTATCGATTATGGTCCATGTTACATTCGTAATTCCAATAGGGTAAATACCTGAAGCGTCATTTGTTAAATTAAAGTCATTCACAATAGACGCAATTCCACAATTATCACTAACAATAGGAAGTGGTACAGTAATGTTTGAATCACAAGAAGTAATATTAGTAGGGCAAGTTATGTTAGGGTTTTCAGTATCATTAACTGTAACAGTAAAACTACATGAATCAACATTTCCAGACATGTCATATACATAATAGGATACTGTTGTTATTCCATAGTTAAATACTTCTCCTGAAGGATTACCAATACCAGATCCAATTGTCGCTCCCATTAAAATAAATCCAACACTATCAATGGTGCAATTATCCGTAACCGAAACTGGAGCAATTCCATTTACCAACGCTGAACATGTACCTGGGTCATTATTTACAACTACATCTGGAACACATGAAATAGAAGGTCTATCAATATCGTTTACGGTAATTGTAAAGCTGCACGAGTCTAAATTCCCAGATACATCAGCAACAATATATGTAATAGTGGTAATTCCACCATTAAATATTAAACCACTAGCATCATTAAATCCTGATCCAACTGTTGCTCCAGTTAATAAATAGGTAACCGTATCAACCGTACAATTATCAGAAAAGCCCACTGGAGCAATTCCATTGACGACTGCAGAACAAACACCTGGATCATTATTTACACTAACGTCTAACGGACAGGTTATTGTTGGAACTTCTGTATCTATTACCGTAACTGTAAAATTACAAGTGCTAAAATTTCCCGTGTTGTCTCTAATGGTATATATAACTGTAGTTACACCAAGATTGAAAATGTTTCCGCTCGCATCATTTAAACCACTTCCTATAGTGCCGCCAGTAAGTGTATAACTAATGCTATCGATTCCACAATTATCATTTGGATTAAGTGGAATTAAACCATTAACTACAGCTGTACAGGTTCCAGGATCGTTATTGGCATTTACATTTCCTGGGCATGTGATGGTTGGTACTTCAGTGTCAAGCACAGTAACAAAAGAATTGCAAGAGGCAGTATTTCCTGCTGAGTCTGTTACTGTATAAGTAATGGTAGTAATACCTAAGTTAAAAGTATTTCCACTCGCATCAGTTAAACCACTTCCAGTGGTTGCTCCCGTTAAAACATAGCTAACACTATCAATTCCACAGTTATCTCCTGTTGCCGTTGGAGCCAATCCATTAACAATTGCTGAACAAAGGCCAATGTCATTTCCTACACCTGCATTTCCAGGGCATGTAATGGTTGGTACTTCAGCATCGACAACAGTTACCGTGAAGAAACAAGTTGCTGTATTTCCGGCTAAATCCGTAACCGTGTATGTAACAGTTGTAATGCCTAAGTTAAAAGTATTTCCACTCGCATCGGTTAAACCACTTCCTGTAGTTGCTCCTGTTAAGACATAACTCACACTATCAATAGCGCAGTTGTCAGCTGTAATTGGAGTTAATCCATTTACCGTAGCACCACAGATCCCTCCATCATTATTTACATTTATATTTACAGGACAAGTAATGGTTGGATTTATAGCATCCGTAACTGTTACTGTAACATTACAGATCGAGGTATTGCCAGACTGATCTGTAACTGTATAAGTAACCGTTGTAATTCCGGAGTTAAAAGTAGCTCCTGAAGCATCATTTAGACCACTTCCTATGGTCGCTCCAGTGAGTACATAACTTACACTGTCTATTCCACAATTATCATTAAAAAGTGTTGGAGCTAACCCACCAACCACAGCCGTACAAACACCAGGATCACTTGATGTACTAACATTTCCAGCACAGGTAATTGTAGGGTTTTCTGTATCAGAAACTGTTACATTGAAATTACAACTCGCGGTATTTCCTGCATTATCTGTTACAGTATAAGTAACAGTGGTTATCCCAACATTAAAGGTATTTCCACTCGCATCATTTAAACCATTCCCGAGAATAGTTGCTCCGGATAGGACATAACTTATGCTATCTATGCCACAATTATCTCCCACCACTAAGGGAGCAATTCCATTTACTATGGCATTACAAACTCCTGCGGCATTTGATACATTTACATTTGCTGGGCAAGTTATGTCAGGGTTTTCATTATCACTCACCGTAACATTAAAATTACAAGTTGCCGTATTTCCAGCTAAGTCCGTTACGGTATAGGTTACAGTAGTAACTCCTAAATTAAGCGTGTCTCCGTTGGGGTTATTTAAACCGTTACCAATGGTTGCACCAGAAAGTACGTAGCTGATACTATCTATACCACAATTATCATTTGCCGCAAGAAGTGCCGCTCCACCAATTACCGCTGTACAAGTCCCTAAATCATTATTAACGTTAATATTTCCAGGACAAGTAAGTGTTGGAATTTCAGCATCATTAACGGTAACAGTAAAATTACAAGTTGCCGAATTACCGTTAGGATCAGTCACAGTATATGTAACCGTTGTTACTCCATCATTAAATGTCAATCCACTTGCATCATTAATTCCCACAGCTACAGTCGCTCCTGCTAACGTGTAATTTACATTTGCTACTGAACAATTATCTCCGCTAACCGGAGCAATTCCATTTACAACTGCTGAACAAACACCTGGATCATTACTAACAACAGTATTTAATGGGCACGTTATGGTCGGGTTCTCATTATCGTTAACGGTAACACTAAAATTACAAGTTGCTGTATTTCCAGCTAAATCTGTTATGGTATAGGTTACAGTGGTTACTCCAAAATTAAAAGCCAATCCACTGGCATCGTTGAGTCCATTCCCTAAAACTGTTGCTCCCGATAATGTATAGCTCACACTATCAATGCCGCAATTATCTCCAAAAGCTACAGGTGCTATTCCATTTACAACTGCTGAACAAACTCCAACATCATTATTAGTATTAACATTAGCTGGACAAGTTATGGTAGGGTTTACAGCATCGGTCACCGTAACCGTAAAGGAGCACGTTTGCGTGTTTCCTGCATTGTCTGTAACTAAGTAGCTTACGGTTGTGATACCTGTATTGAAAGTTAAACCACTGGCATCATTTAATCCATTTCCTAAAACTGTCGCTCCTGTAAGCGTATAACTAACACTATCTACCCCGCAATTGTCTCCAAACCCAGTAGGAGCTATTCCATTGACTACAGCCGTACAAACTCCTGGTGCATTTGGAACACTTACGTTTCCAACACATGAAATGGTAGGTGATTGGTTGTCATTAACCGTAACTGTAAAACTACAATTGGCTGTATTTCCAGCTAAATCTACAGCAAAATAATTGACAGTAGTAACTCCTAAGTTGAAGGTTAATCCACTCGCATTGTTCAGCCCTGATCCAACCGTTGCACCAGATAAAACATAATTAATACTATCGATGCTGCAATTTTCAGATCCACCCGGTGGAATTCCATTGACAACAGCTGTACAAACAGCAGGATTGGTATTGACAACAATATTTCCAGGACATGTTCCAACTGGGTTTTCGTTATCAACAACAGTTACAGTAAAAATACAGGTGTTACTGTTTCCAGTTTGGTCAGTTACATTATACCTAACAGTAGTAACTCCTACATTGAAAGTTAATCCACTTGCATCATTCAGACCAGTTCCGGTGGTAGCTCCTGTAAGCACATAATCAACACTATCAACAGCACAATTATCACCAAATGCTACTGGAGGTATGCCATTGACTATGGCTGTACAAACCCCTAAATCATTGTTAACATTTACATTGGCCGGGCAAGTTATCGTTGGTACCTCAGTATCGTTAACTGTAACTGTGAAAGAGCAATTAGCTGTCCCACCAGTACTATCTGTTATGGTATATTGAACGGTTGTCACCCCAAGATTAAATGTTGAACCACTGGCATCGTTATTTCCAGAACCTGTTGTTGCTCCTGACAGTGTATAGCTAATAATTGGGCCTGGACAATTATCCCCTGCAGCCGAAGTACCAATTCCATTGACTACTGCTGTACAAACTCCAGCATCATTACCAACACTTACATTAGCAGGGCAAGTAATTGTTGGTGGAGGATTAATAACAGCAAAACCATTAGAAGTAACGTAGTCAAATCCTGGTGCAAACCCTGGTATTGCACCATTCACACCATCATCCTCAATCTGTATTTGAATGTCTAAATTATTATTCGATAAGCAGGTAGCGCTAACTACAGCGTCAAAACAAAAAGTAAATGGTCTACAAGCATAACCTATTCCTCCTAATCCATCTCCCCAAGTTGGCACAACACTGTTTTGAAAACCCCATTCAATTGAATTCGTTGGTCCATCATAGACACCAGTCCACGTTCCCCCTAAATCATATAATCCATTTGGACCTGGAGCAGTTGGTACTATATTGGTAATGTTAGTGTAGCAAGGTCCTAAGTCAAATACAACCGTATCCATCCATTCTCCTCCAAGAATATTTTGAGTATAAATAGTATGGCAAAATGTTGCTGTTTGACAAGGGTTAACATTTAAAGTTGTTGAGCCATCTACAGTTACATGCAATCCATCATTGTTCACATCTAAGCCACAATTGGTCTCGTCAAACTCTATTCCCGAGGCTACACAATCAAATGAGATATCATAAGCATCAATTCCATCTGTTTCCGAATCGACCACGAAATAATAGGTACCCGGTCCAATGGCATTAAAAATCAATTGATTTAACCCATTAGAGTCGAAATCTTGATCAGTTATGTTAAAATTATCAGCTGAAATACAACCAGAACCTATAGGACAAATTCCTCCTACCCAGAAGGTATTCGCATCAGCATCATTTCCATCGACCACATTACTCATTGTAACACTAAGTTGATAATTTCCTGTGGGAACAGTAATCTGATAATAAACATCTTCTCCTGGGGTTGCAGTTCCCGTACATGAAAATGGTCCACCGTTATCTCCCTGTCCTATTGTAGTTTCACCAATAAAAGCATCTCCACAATTGACTATAACAGGATTCACGTTTGCTTCTACGATTACATCAAATGTACAGGAATCTTCGTTTCCATTTAAATCTGTTAGGTAGACCCAAATAGGATTAACACCTGTATTAACAACAGTGCCTGCAATTGGTATTTGTTTGACACTTGCTATTCCACAAGATGCAAATGGAGTTGCTAATGCCGTATAATCCAGCAATGTATATTGGCACACCGCATTACCTGTTACTATCTGGTTTGGTGGGCAGATTATGGAAAGAGAACAAGGTGCTGTACAATTAATTTTTGCGATAAACCCATCATCTCCTCCGGCATCACCAAGGGCAGGTAGGGCTCCAAATGTTGCTTGATTCAATACCCTTCCCGCTACATAAACTCCCCCTAAATTGTCACATCCTACGCCTTGACCCAAAACGTCAGAGTTATCCGTTCCTGTAGTTGTCCACATGTATGTACCAGCATCCTTCATACACATCACGAAGCAATCTGTACTCCCTCCAGAAACTATTGGGTCTAAACCTCCGTTAAATTGAGTTACTCCTCTTATAGGTCCAGTTATATATACATTCCCTATACCATCTGTTACCACATCTTCAGCAATTACAGGATTGTTATTGTTATTGTCTGCTACCTCCACCCATTGGGTAATTTTTGTTGGCCTTGCAATGGCACAAGCAAAAATTTCTTCAGCAGTCCCGGGAACAGCAATAATAGGTCCACCTCCAGGAACACTAACATTTCCATCCATTCCTCCTACAACATAAAAATTATTAGCATCTACTGCCAATCCATGTGCTTCTGCGCTTCCAGAACCAGCAGTTGGTGAAATTTGCCCCACCCAATTGACTGTTCCTAAAACAGCATCATATTCGGCTAAATAAATATTTCTATTTCCTGGAGATTGAGCAATGACCTGCATAGGTCCTCCATCAAATTGTATTGTTCGAGTATGTATCCCTGTAACATAAACCTCATTATCATCAGCAGCAATTGCGTAGGCTCTATCATTTACTGAAAAACCTGCATCAATGTCTCCTGCGAAACTTTCCCATTGCACGGTTCCGGTAACTTGATCATAACATACTACAAAAGCATCACGATCATCATTAGCCAAGGTTGGTGCTCCTCCATTATCAAAGGTTACAGTATTCTGAAACCAGCCTGTAATATAAACATTAGTACTATTAACAGCTATATCCATTCCACGATCCTCTCCTAAGCTTTGCCCTTTCCTTGCCCATAATAAAATGCCGTTTGCATCATAACTCGCAACAAAAGCATCATCTCCTATAGCAGCTAAATTAGAACTCCCAGAACCTGTTACTCCTTGAAAATTACAATTATCATTAAAATATCCTGTAATGAATATGTTTCCTCCCGCCCCAATTTCTACTCCAGTAATCCAAACATTGTCTCCAAGGTTTCCTATTTTAAATGCCCAAATCGTATTTCCTGAAGCATCATATTTGGCTACCAATCCATCTTGAGTCCCAAGTGTAGTTGACATATCAGGTGTATTATTCACTCCAAAAGGGAACTCTAAGGAAATATCTCCACTAAAAAATCCTACAGCATAGGATACTCCAGTTACTGGATCAGTTGCTACGTCTAGAAACTCCTCATTTCCAGCTGCCAAAGCATCCTCCGCCCAACACCATGGCGGTTGAGCATAAGCTGAAACACTTGAAACAAAAAACAATATGAAAATTAAGATTCTCATAACTCACTATAGACGTATATAAATCGGTTTAGGTGGCTTGATGAAATGTTTTATATGACACTTCTCTTTTACTTCTAACAAATGGAAAAAAGAACTGTAGTATGGAGTTCTAATTTTAATATCAAAAAATGAAAATATATTGGGGTTCATGGTAGTAATTTGTATTTCGAGTTTCCTTAAAATTGCTTCAAAAATCCCTAAATATAAGGAAAACTTAAAGAAGTTGGAAACTATTTTTTCATGTATTTGATTTCTAAATAAATAGTCCTTTTTTACGTCAATTATTATAGTCCTTTACAATAAGTTAAATTAATTTTATCTAATTTGGGGGTTTTGAGAAAACAAGCACTTTGAAAAGAATTACCTTATTTAAGATTATTTCCCCAGTTTTTCTGATTCTCTTTCTAATCCAGGATGTAAGAAGTCAATCTTATCAATTTTCAAAATACAATGTAGAACAGGGGTTGCCACAGCCGTATATCTATAGTATTAATCAAGACCATAACGGCTTTATCTGGGTTGGTACTGGTGATGGTATCTCAAAATTTGATGGCGTTGATTTTCAGAATTATACTGTTGAAGACGGTTTGGCTGAGAACTTTATTTCCTGTTCTGCTCAAAGGCAAAAAAATATCATTTGGTTAGGCCACAACAAAGGCGGTATCAGTCGTATTATTGGTGGAAAAATAGAGACCATAGTGGTAGACTCATTGGTAAATAGTAAAATTACGGGTATGGTTGTAGACCAAGACAACTACCTGTGGGCCACCTCTCAAAATGGTTACCTCATAAAAATTTCGCCAAAATTAGTTGTTAAAAAATTTGACTTATTTGTGAATCAAAAAAACATTCACTCGATAGCTGGTAGAATCGAGAGCAACCTCCTTATTGGTACGAATGAAGGTTTATACCTATTCCCCTTAGATAATAAATTAGAGCCAAACGAGCCTATTGAAATAAAGTCTTATCGTGATAAAACGATTGAATGTATTACGAAAAGTAACTATCTAAAAAACAATTATTGGATAGGAACTTCAAGCTATGGGTTTTACCAATTAAAAATTAATGAAGATGGCAAGCCTCTTAGCAGACATTACGATGACGAAATTATCAACTCAAGTGGAATTCAACACATAGAGGAAGATAACGATAAAAATTTATGGCTATCTACCTACAACGGATTACACAAACTAATTTATGATCCTGAATTGGGTGGAGCAAATAAGCAAATACATTTTAATGAAAAGAATGGGATTGGAAGCTTTGTTAAAACTACGCTGATTGATCAAGAAGGCAATGCATGGATTGGAATGTACGGTGACGGATTGGCTATGCTCAAGGATGAAATTTTTACTTTTTATAACAACTCTGAAGACGAATCCATTCCTAATGACACTAGGTCTATTCTTCATAGAGATAGCACCAAATGGTACGGTTTATCGAAAGGTCTACTAAAGGTAAACAGCGATGGAACAAAAAAATATTATGCTGGGAAAAATGGATTTAAGGATGCTCCGGTTACCTCTATTTTAGGAAGAGGCGAGGAGTTGTTGGTAGCCACAGATGGAGAAGGATTGTTTCGATTCAATACAAAGACAGAAAAGTTTAAGAAAATCTTCTTAATTACTTCGTATTTAGCCAACAACATACACGGGATGGTTGCTCATGTTAATGATTTATGGGTTGCTACTGAAGGTGGTTTAATTAAAAGAAATTTTACCAGCAACAAAACAGAGACCTATAATACATTAAACGGCTTAAAACACAATACCATTTATGATATGGTGATGTTAAAAGATGGGAGCATTGTTATGGGTTCACACAGTAATGAACTTACCTACATTAATAAAAATGGAGAAATAAGCTATCAACTGATAAGTGATCTTAACCAATTGATGGATGTTGTTGCAATAGAATTAGACGATGAAAATAATTTATGGTTAGCAACTTTAGGCAACGGAATATATAAGCAAGAAGCAGACAGCTTTATTCATATTTCTACGGAACAAGGCTTAAAATCCGATTACTGCTATAGCATTGTTTCCGATAACAAAAATGGAATATGGATAGGACATAGAGGTGGTTTAAGCAGAATAAGTAATGGGTCGTTAAATGTTGAGGTTTTTGATTCCAAAAAAGGAATCAATGTAGACTTTAATAATGGTGCGGTATATACAGATAAAGAAAAAAATATTTGGTTTGGAACCAATAAAAAAATCATCAAATTTAATCCATCTAAATTCTTAAAAAATACTACACCTCCGTCTGTAAATATTAAGTCTATTTTAATATCTGACAAAGAAATTACATTAAATGAGGTTATTCATTTACCCTATGACTTATACAAGCTAAAAATTGAATTTATTGGAATTAGCTTTAAACAACCCGATGGAGTAAAATACCAACATTACTTAGAGGGTTATAATTTAGATTGGTCTGAAAGCTCTTCAAATAATACTGCTAATTACCCTAGAATTGCTGATGGGACATATACTTTTTATGTTAAGGCCTGTAATAATGATGGGTTTTGTTCGGAAGAAACATTGGCCTTCACGATTATAGTAGCTACTCCATTTTGGAAAAAATGGTGGTTTTATTTTGCTATTGCCTTGGCTGGCACTTTTTTAATTTACTTTTTTATTAAGCAACGAGAGAAAAAACAAAAAGAAATTCAAAAGAACTTGGAATTAGAATTAGACAAGAGAACCATGGAAGTGGTTAAAAAAAGTGAAGAATTAGAGGATAAAAACAAGAACATTACGGATAGTATCAATTATGCGCTTAGAATTCAGAAATCAATTCTACCAAGTAAACAATTGATGAAAGATTATTTTCCAGAATCTTTTGTTTTTTATCAACCAAGAGACATTGTGAGTGGTGACTTTTACTGGTATGAAAAAATTGGAAATAAATTTATTGTTGCTTGTGCTGACTGTACTGGACATGGGGTTCCAGGTGCCTTTATGAGCATGATTAGCAGTACGCTATTCAAAGAAATTGCGCATCAATATCAAATTACAGAACCTTCTGAATTTTTATACAAATTGGATGAGTTGCTACAAAATACTTTGAAACAATCTGAGAAAGGAAAAATTCATGATGGGTTGGACATGTCCATTTGTGTTTTTGATTTAGATACTAATTCTCTGTCTTTTTCTGGAGCTTATCGTCCTGTTATTTTTTACAGAGACAATGAATTAGAATTAATAAAAACGACTCCTTTTTCTATTGGAGGGAGTGATTTTGTTGAGAAAGAATTTAAAACTACAAATGTACAATTGAAGCCTGGGGACATTGTTTATTTATTTACTGATGGATTTCCAGACCAATTTGGTGGTGAAAAAGGAAAAAAATTATATCTTAAGGGCTTCAAAACTTTAATTGAGACTTCTGCAGATATTAAAATGGACGAACAACATTTATTATTCAAACGATTTTTAAAAGATTGGAAAGGAGAACAAAAACAGGTAGATGACGTATTAGTCATGGGAATAAAAATTACTTAATTGAAAGCAGAAGAAGAATATAAAATATGTAGTGATGTCATTCTGGAAAGATACCAGGACATAAAGGACAATATACCTGAAAATGATACGGTCATCATTCAGCACCTTGGTACTTTTTCTCAAGATATTTTGATTTCTATTGTCTCCTTGGTAGACCATGCATTGGTACAAAATGGAGAATTTAAAAACATCCAAAAGCGATTGTCTTACCTCGTTATCGAAACGATACAGAACATCATGTTTCATGCAGATAAATTACCAGATGACAATCAATTGGCATTTATCATTGTTTCTAAAAGTAAATCCGGGTATACCATTTGTTCTTCCAACTCTATAGCAACAAAAGACATCAATACCCTTGAACAGAAGTTAGATGAATTTTTAGCTGTAAAATCAGACATGCTTTCTAAATTGTTTGTTAAAAAAATTAAAAGCCCTAAAATCGATAATGAAGGCCACGGGGGGCTTGGCTTATTGACTATGGTGAGTAAAACTGGAAAAGATTTCCATTATGAAATCACAAAAGTTTCGGATAACTTTTCGCTGTTTCAAATTAAATTAACTTTAAATTATAAGTAATGATTGATATCAACCGATCGGCAACAAATGACAGCCCTGAAATACTTTTTGATAGCGAGAAGAAAGTCTTAAAAATTACTGGAAATTCTTACCCAGAAAATTCCGAACAACTTTATGAACCGATCAAAACATTTTTGGACGAGTATGATATTGAAAAAAACAATATGTTGAATTTTCATTTTTATTTCAATTTAATCAACTCTACTTCTACTGTTTATGTGGCTCAGATAATTGTAAAAGTTGCTCAGATGGCCAAAGAAGGACTTTCTGTATTTATTAAATGGAAATATGACGAATACGATGAGGAAATGTTAGATTTAGGAGAAAAGAT
>JAJCYO010000062.1 GCA_029262875.1 Flavobacteriales bacterium | reverse complement strand
ATTCTTTTTTATCAATGGTTCTCCACCTGTAAGACGAATTTTTTTAACACCATGATCAACGTATGTTTTCGCAATAAAAAGTACTTCTTCAGAAGTCATAAATTCAGATTTATCACGTAATTCAATACCTTCTTCTGGCATGCAATAAAAACACCTTAAGTTACACCTTTCTGTAAGTGATATCCTTAAGTAATCGTGTACTCTACCAAATTTATCTACAATATGTTTTGATGGATTACTCATTAAAACCGTGTATCTCTTGATTTAAAATTTCTAATTCTTCTTTTGAAAACAATTTCTGTGTTAACGGAAAAATAGTATTGTCCTCTCTAAAGATATGTAATCGTAATAACTCTATCAATTCTTTACCGTTATGATAAGCTAAATCGAATGTAATTGCACGAGAGTGATTATCTGGTAATCGCGATGCTAAACCTAACAAATTGAACGTAAGGGCTGCTAATTGGATGAACTTAACATGATCATCTTCCATTAGATCAACTGCAGTTTCCTTTGCTGCATTAGGGCTATGCTCTCCCGATTCTATTAATTTTTTATGTAAAATTGGAAATAAATGACGCTCTTCTTTTCTATTGTGTGGTAAAATATGATCATCAAAATATTTGAAAAACTTATTGAATTTCTCGTTAATGTCTTGTGTAAATAAATACGAACTCTCATGAAACTCCCCTAATGCTTTTTCAAATTCTTCTGCATTTTTAGTTAATTCATTGTGTTCATCAATCATACTCTTCAAAGATGTTGTTAAGTCTTCATACTTAATCCCATCAACATTGGTAGCTTCTTCATCATAAGCATCTGGCGGATCCATAGGAGAATTCTCTCCTAACTCATCACCTTTGTGCACATCTCTCTGTAGTGGGTCATCCTCTTTAAGCTTTTTTATAATTGCTTTTCCTTCTGCATCTAACCTGCTACCTGTTTTTGTATCTATTATTTTCATCCTATAAAATTAAGCGTTATATATTTAATAAAATTACGCTTGCCATAATTATTTAACATGATTTATATCATAAAACAAAATAAATAGCATCAGTTGTAAAAAAAAGCAACACCTTTCGATGTTGCTTTCAATCAAAGAATAGTTCTTTGAATTTATTTAATCATCAACTTATCAGATTTAATAGTAGTATTATTTTGAGTAATGGTATAAAAATAAACGCCTGTTTTTAATGATTTTGCATCAACAGTATTTTGAGTATCATTAATTTGTTTAGACATCATCTCCCTACCCATTAAGTCATATACATCTATCGTAATTACTCCATTATCTAAAGACAAGTTATGAGTTAACGTAAATTGTTCTTTAGTTGGATTAGGATAAAGACTTATTTGAGAAGATGTAATAATCACTTCTTCCTCTTCATCATTCGGCATAATTCTTAAATTAGAAGGCGGAGTCATAATTTCTACATTTACAAAGAAATCAGGAAGTAAATCAACTTCTTCTTTTAGGATTTGAGCTGAAATTACTTCTTGCATATTGGTTGTTGCTGTTGCCACTTCATTAACAGGTTGTTGTAAACTTATATTAGTAACTATTGCCTTTTCTTGTTCAGGGAACTGCTGAAATGCAACGACTGTATTCTTTAGTTTACAAAAATCAGTATTGATTGGATTTAAATCTATCTCATTCAATTTTTGCTGTGCTCCAACAAAATCTTCATTTGCGATTAAGGCATTAACCAATTGCTGGTTTTGTTTATTGGTATTATTTGCTTCATCCTCTCTCAAGAAATCAACAACATCTTTAAAGTTTTTCCTGTCATCGGTACTGAAATCAAATAATAGCAAACGAATTAAATCGTTAGTTGTTCTGGTAAGTTCTGATTCAAGATAAGCTGTTTCTCCCTCAATTAGCTGAGTATCGCTAAAAGGTTTTGGATCATCATCTTGCTTCTTTATAATGTTTTTCATTATACCATTAGGAAGGTTCATGTTTTCCAATTCAATGATAATGAATCCAGCCAACGGAGCACTTTCTTCTAATATATCTTTCAATACTCCTGGAGAAACAGAAGGTGCTCTATTAATCAAAGCAACTATTACTTCATTGTTTAATGGTGAATTTTGTTTTAGGATGTCTTTTAAATTTCCATTAGAAAATCCACTATTAATTAAAGCAATCAACACCTCTGATGACAATGGTTTTGATTGAGATAAAATATTCTTTAACTGACCAGCATTCATTTGGGGTTGTTGATTAATTAAAGCCAATAAACCAACAGTATTGTTATCATCTAATTGAGCTGTTAATGTTCCTATGGAGGTCTTTAAATCACTTATTGCTAACTTACATAATGATGGGTTAGTACATGGAACTCGCTTTGGACAAGAAACAGATTCATCAAATGTATTTAAGTATGGTGGACCATTAACACATTCTTGTTCAGCAGTATTAACATTAAAATATGTATTACGTGGCATTAAATTAGCAATACCATTTTGAGGACTATAATAATAACTACTGGTTATAGAAACAGCAGGAGGAGAATTCAACCAATAATCACCAAATTGAGCTGTATAAGAAAACTGATTATTGGCAGGGGATTGGTCATTTGGAAAACAATTTCCCTGATCTGACCTCACTCTACCCGAAGATACTAAAATATCATAATCAGAAGTTGTAAAATATTTATTACATCTAAATTCTAATCCTTTTTGGGCAAAACCAGCAGAACCATCACCATTGGTTAAAAATGCTTGAGAGCCTATGGTTAGGTCAGTAAAATCATTACGATAAATTTCATTGGCATCAACGCCTGAATTTATCACTAAACAACCTAAGTATCCAACAAATGAAGTATGAAAATCATTGTTCTCTACTTTATAACCATCACAGCCAACCATAGCTAAACCAAAAGAAACGGTAGCAAAACTTATTGGACCTGAATTCATTCCTACGTCAAAAACATTATCCGAAACATCAGCAGCATCTAAACCTCCTAACGTTACTCCTCTCCATATATCAAAAAATGTGGTATTGGTAATACTTGCTGTTTTTAAAGCATCATTTGAAAGTGCTCTTATCCCTTCTGTTAGATTAGTAAATTCACTTGTAATTGGTGTTGGACATGGTGTGCTTGGTGGCAGAAATGTAGTACAAAAATCAGTTACCTGAAGTTTAGTGTCTTGCGATATTATTCCTGCACCTCTTTGTAGATAAGTATAATTATTTAACAAATCAATGTTCTCAAATTTACATCCTAAAAAACGAATACCATTTACAAAACTTAACTGAACATGAGTTACAATTGGCAGTTGTGCAGGGTCGTTTAATAAATTATCCGTTAAAAAATTACAATCTTTAAAAATAGATTGGTCATTAATTGGAAAAGTATTAAATACTAAACTTTGATATTTATTCATATTAACATCGTACTTATTATTGTGCATTGTCGTACCTGTTAATTGTATAATACCACCTGTACTTCCTGTTGCAACATCATTAATAACAGGGACTCCTGTAGTTAAATTATGTTTGTAATTTGCTGTAGCCTCTACTGCATGTTCTATTGTAGAATTATTAGCAACAAATCTACCAGATGTTGCGGGTTGAAAGCTACCATTACCCCAAACTTCTACCCCATGCCACATCACATTAGGATCACAACGAGCATCTACCGTTAAAGTAGTTCCATTAATAGTTAGTCTCGCTCCAGCCTCTACAATTAATTGTGCTTCTGGTGCAAATTCAAAAATCATATCATTAATGGTAATGTTTGTTCCGCTTTTTATTACCAATCTATCTTTTACTTTTACTCCTGTTGGTGAGGCACTTGTCCAACCCCAAGGGTTGACTCCTGTGTTTCCATCCCAAATACCTGAAACATTATATTCGTGTGTATTGTCATCGCTTGATACTTCATAAGGACTGTTATCTTTACAACACGCAATACTTGTATTTATAAAATGATCTACATAATTCATCCCATCTATTTGGTCGGGAAGTAGATAAGTTTTAGTGGCTTCAGGTGGTGCAGAAAGACCACTAAAAGGCTGTATAAAATTATAACTAATGGGCATAGCGTTATTGTTCCATACTCCTATTGATGGGTTAAAAGGATCAGAAAATGTAGCTAACCTGTTATTTGTTCCTAAAACATTATCTCCAGCAAAGTATAATTTCCCGTCCGAACCCAATTCTATTTCAGAGTTTTCAAAATCTTCGGCTAAATTTGTAGGAATATTTGCTACTGGAGCTGGAGCTATGCTAACGCCAAATTGGTAAACGTCAATAGAAGAAGGAGCTAATGTCGTCTTATCATGTGTAATGTAAAGATAATTCCCAAGAGGGTCAAATTCTAACCCATGAATAAAAGTTTTATTACTATTAGGCTGGACATTGTCATTCGGATATAAAAAGTAATTAGTAGGAGTTAAATTAATCGGCATTCCTGTATTTTTATCAATATCGGTATAAAAAACACCAGCAAATTGATCAATTGATGGTATTGGGAATTGAACATTAAACGTAAATCTAAAATTAAATGCTAAACGATTAGTTATTGCATTTATTTCAATTAATTCCATTTCCCCTTTACTATTATCAGTAAAAATTGGTCCGAATATACCGTTACTATTTGTAAATGTTCCAATATTGAAAGACCCAACTGAAGTTAATCCTGACGGAGTTATTTTATAAACTACTACTAAAGAGGTTAACTGAAAATATACAAATCGCTCTCCATTCGCATTTAATTTAGATGAAGCAGCCGTAAGGTATCCATTTTTTAATGTCTCATTATTAAAATTGATAGGTAATACTGGAGTTATTGTTTGTACAGGAGCTACAAATTGAATAAATCCAACATCCAAATCCAATATAGTGTAATATGGCGTAGTCGATCCTCCATTAAGAGCAGCTATTGAATAAAATATATAATACCTTTCACAAGAACTTGGGTCAGGAACTATTGAGATCTCTGTTCCAAGCACCAATCCTCCATTGGATAATAAATCCCCCATATCAAAACCATCTTTATCATAAATAATATTATCAACTATAAAAAATAACAAGTCTCCATTTTCATCTTGCATGGCATTATGGCAATACTGAGCAGATTGCCCACCGTAATTACCTGTTAGAGGCAGGGGTTGGGGCGGAGTTGGACCTCCTCCAGATCCATTAAATGCAGCAAAAT
>JAJCYO010000061.1 GCA_029262875.1 Flavobacteriales bacterium | reverse complement strand
GGATTTTATTTGGTTTATAAAAATATAGATCAATTAAAAAATAATGATGCTTTGAGTGGTTGGGTTAAACGAATTTTTGTGAATGCAGCAATTGAGTTTAACAGGAAAATTAGTAAAATGATTGTTATTGAGGACAGTGAAATGCCTTTAAAAGAAAGTGTTGTGGATATTAATCAGGCGTTAAGCAATTTGGCTGTTGATGAGTTAACAAAACTGATTCAACAATTGCCAAAAGGATGCAGGAAGGTTTTTAATTTATATATGATTGAAGGGTTTTCACATAAAGAAATTGCTGCAAAACTTAATGTGTCGGAAAGTACATCAAAATCGCAATTATATGAAGCCCGTAATACATTGAAGAAAAAGATTATTAGTAGAACAAGTATTACAAAAAAAGTAAGCAATTAGAGTTGGGAGACAGAGAAAACATAGAATTTAAAAAACTCATTTCAGAGAAATATGATGGTTATGCACCTCCACCATCAGAAGAGCTGTGGGATAAAGTATATGTAGATATTGCAGACTTAAAAGTTTCTAAATTTAAAAAACGAGCAGCCTATTACAAATGGCTTAGTTTAGGTCTTCTTCTTTTGTTGATTGGAGGAGGAATATTATATCAATTTAAAGATAACAACAAAATAGTTCAACTTAATTCGGAAGAAATGTTAAGTGATAATGAGCAAGAAAACACAAAAATTCCTAAAGAAGAAGATTTAGAAAAAGTAAGAACAAATGAACTTCCCCAATCCAACGAGAACAACGAAGCAATCCAATTAATTGTTAACCAAGAGTCTGAACGAATAGGAAATACACAAAACAAAGAAAGTAATACTTCTAATGGAGTAATTGAAAATCTGCAAAAAATAGATGAATCAAACCAAAAAAAATATATAACTAATGTCGAATTAACAAAAGGTAATGAAGTTTTAAACTCCAATGATAAAAACAAAACAAAAGAGATAGACAATGAGTTAAGTACATTATCAGAACCTAAAGAAGAAGCAAACATTAATACAAATGAGCGTATTGATGTAGAAGAGAATATACAAGAACTCAATAATAAATTAGATGATGATGAAAATAAAACCACCCTCCTTAAAACTACAACAAACAATGTCACAAAAGACAATACAACTTTAAATCTTAATGATAAAAACGAAACAGAAAGCATAAGCAATGAATTAAGTACATCTTCAGAAACGAGTGAAGAAGAGGACAATAAGGCTGGTAAACTTGTTGATATGGGAAAGAATAAAAAAGATGCTATTAACAGCTCTTTAGATGAAAAGGATAATGTTTCTGAATTAGTAATTAATGACAAAGGTGCTGAACAAGTTAATTCGAATACAGAGAAGACTCTTGTTGATAGTTTAACCAATGTCATAGCAGAGCTAAACGAACAATTAAACAATCAGGATTCCATTTCAGACAATGATTCTAACACCTTAGACATTGCAAGCAAACCAGATAGTGCAGCTGTACCAGCTGTTGTTTCTGAAAAAAGCTTATCTAAGATAACTGTTTCTGCTGTTTTCCTACCTACTTATTCTTACCGTTCGTTACAAGATGCAGGAGGAAACGCAACTGATTTTTACAACACCAATCAAAATGCCAGTTTTCAATACAATGCAGGAATAGGCGTTGGATATAACATATCGAATAAATTGACTCTAAGCTTAGGTGTTGATTATAATAAACTTAATCAAGAGGTAGAATTAAACGATAAAAGACCAAAAGAGTTGCCCATTTTACAAGACCCTGGTAACAAAAAAATCACTTTTTACAGTTCTTTAGGAACAGTAGAAGCAACCAATGTTGAATTTGATTTTGCTGGAGACGACCAAGATGATAAAGATTTAGATGATGAAGATGATTTTGCAAGTTTAAATTTTAAAGAAGAACAAAAATTCACCTTTTTAAACATCCCAATTACGCTTAGATATGAATTAGGTAAAAAAAGATTTAAATTGCTGCTGCAAGGGGGGGTAATTACATCAATTACGCTCAGCAGTAGCTCAAAAATCACACTTGCTAATATCCATAAACCAGAAGATGTTATTGAAGTAAAAGATTATCATCAAACCAAAAGTTTTAGCTTTGGAGGAACAATTAGCATTGGTGCAAAATATGATATTACTAACCGATTCTCAATTTTATTTTTACCAACATACAATAATTTTTTCACTAATCTAAACAACGATAGTGCTACTAAAATAAAGCCTTACAACTTTAATTTTTCCACTGGGCTTCAATACCGTTTTTAATTTATTTTCCAACTTTTTTGATTTTGATTGCTCTTATATAGTAGAGTTGAGTTAATAACAATCTAAACAACCTAAGTGGTAATGAATTTTAGGATTGTCCCAACGATTTGATAGGGTTATCACTTAGGCGTTTAGAGTTATAACTTAACCATTAAAACGAGTATTAACTTAAATTAATTATTATGAAAATTAAATTAATTATTAGCAATGTCATTTTTTTGCTTTGCTTTAATGCAGTAAACGCACAAGGATTAAAGTTTGGAGGAAAACTATCTGTCGGGTTTGGAGGCATGGATAATGGAGGGTCTTTACAGGATTATTACAACTTTAAAACAGTCAAAGATCAAGATGTTACGGAGTATCAATTTAATTATAGTAGTGGTGTCTCTATTAACTTTGGCGGGGTTGTTTCTTATGGCTTTAATGAGATGTTTTCTTTAGGAAGTGGGCTAGAGTTTCAAAAAACAAGTAATGATATAGATATAAACAGGAAAAAAATTACTGATAAAACAGATGGTTCTTTTAAAAGAAATGAATCTACAACCAAAATTTCAATAACTTCTTTAATTATACCGCTGACTGTTAAAGCTAGGTTTGGAGAGAGTACATATAAGCCATTTTTAGAAGGAGGGTTTTCTTTAGAAATTAGAATGGGCAAAACGATTGAATCTGAAGAAACAAAAACAAAAGTTGATGTTACAAAAGGAGAAACAACAGTAACAAACTATGCTTTTACAGATAAAGATTTAGATGGGCTTAATGGAACAACTCTCAATTTTATAATAGGAGGAGGGGTTGATTACGAAATAAGCGAAGAAATGACATTGTTTTTTAGTTTAAGATATTCTACCAATATTGGTAATAGCGAGCTATGGAACAAAAGCATAAGCTCTAACTCTGCTAATATCGGAGATATTAATGATGTCTTTGGGTTATCTGAACAGGCAAATATTAGGTCGGATGGATTTATTATTGACGATTGGAAAAGTTCTTTGTTTTCAATAAGTGTTGGAGTTATGTTTTAATTTTTTTTATGTATTAAGTCAAACCAAGAGTCTGATGACTGTAGTTGTAGCACAAAATAAAGCTTATGCTTTGTTTTTTATTTAAGAATACTAGATTCCCTCAAAACCTGTGAGGGGTTATTTAATAATTAGAATTATGAAAAAATGGTTATTTATTTTGGTTTTGCTATTAGCAAGTAACTTTGTTTTTACTCAAACCACAGACAATCAATTATGGATAATGGTGCATCTATAGGATTAAAGTTAAATAAGAAATTTACTGTTAGTTTAAGAGAAGAATTTCGTATTGGCGATAATATATCCTCTCGTAAATCAAACCTTACTGAAATAGGAGTTAAATTCAAATTGAATAAACATTTTTCCTTTGTTTCAAGATTTAGGCTCATAAACATCCCTTTAAAAAAGGATAAAAAAAATTTCATTTGACGCCTATTATTCATGAAAAAAAAAGGTTTTCCAGTGTCCTTTAAGTACAGATTTAGAATACAAGACACTAAAAAATTCAATTCAAAAAAACAAGGTCAAGATTATCATCAAACCAAAAGTTTTGGTATTGGAGGAACTATCAGCATTGGTGCAAAGTATGATATTACTAAACGATTCTCAATTTTATTTTTACCGAGATACAATAATTTTTTCACTAATATAAACAACGATAGTGCTACTAAAATAAAGCCTTACAACTTTAATTTTTCCACTGGGCTTCAATACCGTTTTTAATTTATTTTCCAACTTTTTTGATTTTGATTGCTCTTATTTAATAGTATGAACTTATAAAACTATTATATTATGAAACAATTTTACATTTTAAGCATTATAGCCTGCGTTAGTTTAACACAACAAGGTTACAGTCAAACATGGTGGACTCAAAATTCACAAACACTTTCTGATTTAAATGAAATATTCTATCCAACAGATAATACAGGATGGGTCTTTGGAGATTCACTTGATGGGTTAGGGGGATTTGTAACTGGAATTGTTTTAAAGAGTACTACAAAAGGAGTGCCTTGGTCTCCACAAAGTATGGGGACGCCAGTATACGAAATCGAAGGAAGTTATTTTTTTAATTCAAGCAAAGGAATTGCTGTTGGACGAAACAAATTGACAGGTAATGGAGCAATTGTAACGACAACAGATGGTGGGTCTATTTGGACTGCTTCACCACCGCAAGTAGAAAGAATGGTAGATATTCATTTCGCTGATAACAATACAGGATGGGCTGTAGGACGTAACGATTTTGTTGTGAGAACAAATGATGGAGGAGCAACATGGATGGACATTAGTGCTTCAACAGGAGACCATCTTAATGGTGTATTTTTTACAACTCCAAACAATGGTTATGTTGTAGGAAAAGTTGGAAGCATCATCCATTCTGTTGATAGTGGTACAACATGGTTAGCCCAAACGAGCGGTACCCTACAAGAATTGAGTGCGGTTTATTTTGTAAGTGATGCTATTGGATGGGCAGTAGGTTTTTCAGGTACAATATTGACAACAAGTGATAGCGGAACAACATGGACATCTCAAACAAGTGGAACATTAGAAGATTTAATGGATGTCAACTTTGTTAATAGCACAACTGGATGGGCTGTTGGAAATGCAGGAACTGTACTCAAAACAACTGATGCAGGTCTAAATTGGCTTCCAGAAGTTAGCGGAACAACTAACGATATCTTTTCCATCAGTATGCGAAACGCAACATTA
>JAJCYO010000060.1 GCA_029262875.1 Flavobacteriales bacterium | reverse complement strand
GAAACTCCGGCAATGAGAAAAACACCCGTGGTTTGATTAAAATCAATCTCAGGTGTTTTTGGTGTTTTATGTATTTTTAAATCTTTCAATTATTATCCCTCAATAACAATATTTCCCTTCTTCTATTAGATGTGCTGCAACTCTTCTTCTTGCTTCTTTAACATTAAACGGGTTTTGTTTTGTAAATCTTTTTAATCCCATTAACATCATTCTCAGCTCATCTCCTTCGGCAAAAGAATTTAATGCATCCTTTCCAAATTTATTAAGCTTATCAGCGACATCGTAAAGATATACGTTCATGATGTCAATTTGTTCCGAAATCTCAACATTTTTTTCACTGTTTGTTAGCTTTTCAACCCTAAGTAAAACAGATTCAGCAACATAAAGTTCGATAATCATATCAGAAACATTCATCAAAATTTCTTGCTCTTTAGCTAATTCCATCATTAATTTTTGAGCTGCACTTCCTGCAACCATCAAAACAGCTTTCTTAAACTTCTTTACTTGTTCATGTGCTTGTTCGAAAACATCATCACTCCCTGCTCCAATATCCGGAACACTCATCAATTCTTGTGCCACAGCTTGAGCTGGACCCATTAAATCTAATTCGCCTTTCATTGCTTTTTTGAGCAATGAATCAACAATTAACATTCTATTAATCTCGTTTGTTCCTTCAAATATTCTATTGATACGTGCGTCACGATAAGCTCTTTCCATTGGGGCTTCAGCAGAATAACCCATTCCTCCAAAAATCTGAACACCTTCATCAACAACATAATCTAAAGATTCTGACCCGTGAACTTTTAAAATGGCAGCCTCTGCGGCAAACTGTCTAATCCCTTCTAATGTTGCTTTTTCTTTATCCATTCCTCCATCTACCAATGTATTGATGGCATCTTCAATGTTCTGGCTACAACGGTAAATGGCAGAATTACAGGCATAAGTCTTTATGGCTTGTTCTGCCATTTTATGTCTTATAGCACCATATTTTGAAATTGGTCGTCCAAACTGCTCTCTTTCATTTGCATATTTAACCGATTCATCAATTATCCTTTTTGATGCTCCAACAGCAGCTCCAGCCAATTTAATTCTACCTATATTCAGAATGTTTAATGCAATCTTGAATCCTCCCTGTCTTTCTCCCAACAAATTTTCTACTGGCACTTTACAATTATTAAAAAACACTTGGCATGTTGAGGAACCTTTAATTCCCATTTTCTTTTCTTCTGCATTGATCGTAACACCTCCAAAATCTTTCTCTATAATAAATGCTGTTAAATCTTCATCATCATCAATCTTTGCAAAAACAGTGAAAATTTCTGCGAACCCCGCATTGGTAATCCACATTTTCTGACCAGTAATTGAATAATGTTTTCCATCATCACTTAACACTGCTTTTGTTTTTCCTGAATTAGCATCAGATCCTGAACCTGGTTCTGTTAAACAATAGGATGCAGCCCATTCTCCTGTTGCCAATTTTGGAATGTATTTTTGTTTTTGTTCTTCCGTTCCGTAATATAAGATTGGTAAAGTACCTATACCGGTGTGAGCAGATAATGAAACAGCAAAGGAATAACTTCCTCCTAATTTTTCAGTTGCCAGCATTCCGGTTACAAAATTCTTCCCAAACCCTCCTAAATCTTCAGGAATAGTAATTCCTAACAGACCGAGGTCACCTGCTTTTCTAAGAATAGAAGCGGTATAACCTTCTTCTAATGTTTCTATTCTCTCTATATTTGGAAGCACCTCTTTTTCTACAAAATCGAGACACATGTCTCCAATCATTTGCTGCTCTTCGTCAAACTCTTCTGGGATAAAAACACTTTGAGCGTTTGTTTCTTTAATAAGGAATTCACCTCCTTTAATTGTATCATTATTTTCCATAATTCTTATTTTAATAATTCATAAATTCCAGCAGCTCCTTGTCCTGCTCCAACACACATTGTTACCATTCCGTACTTCTGTTTTCTACGTCTCATTTCATTGAGCAGCTGAACAGATAGTTTTGCTCCGGTACATCCTAATGGGTGTCCCATTGCGATGGCCCCACCATTTACATTTACTATATCTGGGTTCAATTTTAGCTCGTTTAGAACTGCTACTGATTGAGAGGCAAAAGCCTCATTTAACTCTATTTGTTCAATATCATCTATCTTCATTCCTGCTCGTTTCAAAACAGCTGGAATTGCCTTCACAGGACCTATCCCCATTATTCTTGGTTCAACCCCAACTATCGAATAACTCACTAATCGAGCAATTGGTTCTAACCCTAATTCTTTTACTTTTTTCTCACTCATCACCATTACAAAAGCAGCTCCATCAGAAGTTTGAGAAGAGTTTCCTGCAGTTACACTTCCACCCTGAGCAAATACTGGTTTTAATTTTTGTAAACCTTCAATATTCGACCCTTTACGTGGTCCTTCGTCTGTATCAACAGTATAACTTCTTGTATCTCTTTTACTATCTTTTCCTAAAAATATTTCCTCTACTTCTATTGGAACAATGTCATCTTTAAACCGTCCTGCTTCGATTGCATCTAATGCTTTTAAATGAGAACTCAAAGCAAATTGATCTTGAGCATCTCTTGAAACATTGTATTTTTTCGCAACTTCTTCAGCGGTTAAACCCATTCCCCAATACCAATCTGGATGGTGTTTAGCGACATCTGCATTTGGAACAATACGCCAACCTCCAAAAGGAATTGGGCTCATTGTTTCTACTCCACCGGCAATGATACAGTCTGCTAAACCTGCATCAATTTTTGCTGAAGCTATGGCAATTGTTTCTAATCCTGATGAGCAATAACGGTTCACCGTCATTCCTGGAACTTGATCAGTATCTAATCCTATTAGGGAAATCATTCTACCAATGTTTAATCCTTGTTCTGCTTCTGGAGTTGCATTACCAACTATAACATCATCAATAGATTCTTTATCTAAATTTGGAATACTTTCTACTAAGTGTTTAACAACTCCTGCTGCTAAATCATCTGGTCTCATAAATCTGAAAAGTCCTCTTGGAGCTTTTCCAACTGCTGATCTGTATCCTGCTACTATATATGCATTCATAATCTTAATTTCTTAAAACCTTTCCGGTCGTTATTATACTTTGTAATCTTTCGAGTGTTTTCTTTTCTGAACATAATTCTAAAAAAGCTTTTCGCTCCATGTCTAACAAATATTGTTCGTTTACTTCTGTTGGGGTAGATAAATCTCCACCACATAGTACGAAGCCTAATTTTTCTGAAATCAACTGATCGTGTTCTGAAATGTAATTTCCAGATTTCATGGTATTTGCTCCAACGTAAACAATTCCGAGTCCTTCTTTTCCAAGCACCTTAATGTCTTTTCGTTGAATGGGTTTTGTATACCCTTTATTGGCTAAACTAAGTGCTGCTTCTTTTGCTCTTGTTAATTGATGTGCTTTACTTACGATAACTTCATCAACGCCTTCGCGCAAGTATCCTAATTCAAATGCTTCTTGTCCAGATGTTGCCACTTGTGCTTGCCCAATGGTTAGAAATCTATTTCGTAAAACATCCAATCTAATGCCATCTTTGTATTCATCTGATGCACGTAAGGCAAATTCTTTACTTCCACCACCACCAGGAATAACTCCAACTCCAAACTCAACCAATCCCATATAAGTTTCAGCATGTGCAATTACTTTATCAGCGTGCATGCTCATTTCACAACCACCGCCCAAGGCTAAATTATGAGGCGCAACAATTACCGGAATAGAAGAGTAACGAACTCTCATCATGGTATTCTGGAAAGCTCGAACGGCAAAATCTAACTCATCATACTCTTGCTCAACAGCCATCATAAAGATCATCCCAACATTTGCTCCAGCAGAAAAGTGTTCTCCGTCATTCGATATTACCAATCCTTTGTACTCTTTTTCTGCTAAATCGATGGCTTTGTTAATTCCTTCTATTACCTCTCCACCAATGGTGTTCATTTTGGTATGGAATTCAATGTTTAAGATTCCATCTCCTAAATCAACAATAGTTGTTCCTGAGTTTTTCCAAACTGTATTATCTTCTCTTAATGTCTCGAGTGATAAAATATTTTCTGAACCTGGTATAACTTTATATGCTTTTGATTCAATGTCGTAAAAATATTTAACGCCATTCTCCACTTTATAAAAGGTAAGGCAACCAGCAGCTATCATTTCATTTACCCATGGGCTAACTTCAACTCCTGCTTCCTTCATTTTTGCCACCGTTTTTTCTACTCCTAAAATATCCCAAGTAGTAAATGGTCCTAACTCCCATGCAAAACCAGCTTTTAACGCATCATCAATTTTATAAATGGCATCTGTAATTTCTGGAATTCGATTGGACACATAAGAAAATAAACCATAAAAAGACTTTCTGTAGAACTCGCCTGCTTTATCTTTTCCTGCCACTAAAACCTTTGTTCTTTCTTTTAAATCATCAATTGTTTTAGTTAACTCCAGTGTAGGAAACTTCGCTTTTTTCTTATCTCTGTATTCTAAGGTTTCTAAATCTAATGTTAAAATCTTGCTCTTACCATCATCTCCTTTTACTTTCTTGTAAAACCCTTGTTTGGATTTAGAACCCAACCAACCTTTCTCAACCATTTTTGACACGTAATCTGGAATGGCAAACAATTCATTGGCTTCATCATCCTTGCAATTGTCTTTTACTCCATTGGCTACATGCACCAAAGTATCTAATCCAACCACATCACATGTTCGGAATGTTGCCGATTTTGGCCTACCCATTACAGGACCAGTTAGCTTATCTACTTCTTCAACGGTTAATCCCATTTCAGTAACATTGTGGAACAATGCCATAATGGAATACACTCCAACTCTATTGGCAATAAATGCTGGTGTATCTTTACAAACGACTGTTGTTTTTCCTAAAAAGCGTTGCCCATAATCTTCTAAAAATTCAATTACTGTAGGATCCGTTTTCGGAGAAGGAATTAACTCCAACAACTTTAAATACCGTGGTGGATTAAAGAAATGCGTTCCACAAAAATGCTTTTGGAAATCTTCACTTCGTCCTTCTAACATTAAATGTATTGGTATACCTGAGGTATTGGACGTAATTAATGTTCCTGGGGTTCTGTGTTTTTCTACATTTTCGAAAACCTGGTGTTTGATTTTCAAATTCTCAATAACAACCTCAATAATCCAATCACATTCTTTGATTTTCGCTAAATCATCGTCAAAATTCCCTGTGGTTATTCTGCTTGCATAAGATTTACTGTAAATTGGAGAAGGATTTGACTTTAATGCAAACTTCAGCGCATCATTTACAATGCTATTTCTCTCCATTGGATTTTTTGAATCTGCAGCTTCTTTTGGAACAATGTCTAAGAGTAACACTTCTACTCCAACATTGGCAAAATGACAAGCAATTCTTGAACCCATAACTCCTGAGCCCAATACTGCTACTTTATTAATTTTTCTATTCATTAGATTTCGTTTTGTTCTTTATATCGATCTATCACACCATTGATAGACTCCATTACCTCAAAAAACATACTGAGTTTACTTTGTGGTATTTCTTCATGTATTAATTCCTGAAAACCAGTTACCACCTTTTTGGCAATCCTTCTTTTTTCCACTCCTTCTTCAGTTAAGAAAATTCGGACCATCCTTTTATCTTTTCTGTCTTTCTTACGGTAAATTAACTTATTATCTTCTAAGGTTTTCATGATTCGGCTCATGCTTGTAGCTTCCATCCCTAAGGATGGAGCAATAGAAGTAGATGGTGTTCCTTCCCTGTCTATACTTAGTAATACTAAGCCTGTTGCTTGGGTGGTTCCATATTTTGCCGCAACTTGGTTATACATTTTAAACATGTTGTGCCAAGTGGACTTAATGTGGTGGTCTACGGTGTTTTTTCGACTCATTATCTATGTTTACATAGCAATATTACTAATTTTTACTATGCAAACATAATATAAGTGGATTTTATTGTGATTTTTGTCTATTTTTTGACAGCTATTTGAGCATCGGTTAGCCAAGATTTGATTACGGCACTATTCTCAGAAAAATGCCCCAACACAAAAAGGTTTGAATAAATTAAGGCTTCAGCCGTTTGGGCTTTTTCCTTAATCACAGCAACAGGATCTAAATAGGATGAATGGATAAAATAAATACCTGTTGATTCTTTTGAGATAAAGCCAACATGATTATCCAAACCCACCACATACAATTGGTTGGGTTTAGAATTGATATACTGAAACAACTTTTCGGTGTTGTTATTTCGTACATACTGCACATTATTGCATAAGCTTTTTACAATACCCGATGAGTATTGTTGTGCCAATTTGTATCGATTTAAATTAAAACCGATGTGTTTTAAGGTGGTGGATACAAAGTAACCACAAGCTATTTGTCCTTTTTGGGGCACGTTGGAAATACCATTGAAATCCCATTCCGTTCCGTACCAACCCGGAAAAATATTGTCGATCAATTGCGTGTAAATGTAATCTTTAGCCGTAGAGACTGACTTGTATTGCTTTGTAGAATCACCACCTACATAAGAAGTACCCAACATCCCTTTTTCTAATTTGATAACAGCAAGGTGCTGGTTGTAAGTTTTCGTTTTTTGGGAAAACACACTTCCTATCATTGCACTAACTAATACGAACGAAATTATTACACGCATAACAACTAAAGATTAAGTTCTTATACATGTAATGCAGAAAGTTTAAAAGGATACAGCCTTTTTATTTTTATTTAAAAGACGTAATGATTTTTCACCTATAAACCTATAAATAAAGGTCTCTTCCATAATTTAAAACAATTAACCCTGTAATGTTTTACTTTTTTTGGTATTTGACAAAAGGAAAATGCTACTTATCTTATACTAAATTTAGAGGTACGACCTCCGTTAAAAAACGGATTGCAAACAACATAAGTTGTTCGTACTTTTATCAGAGCAGATTGCTTACTACAACTTAATAACACCACAATGTATTAATCTTAAAACCTAAAATAATGAAACACATCAGTATTTTAATGCTACTTTCTGTAGTTGTAATTGTTGCACAAGCCCAACAAACATGTAATTCTACTGCAAGCATTGCAACAGCAACTACTTGTAATTTTACAAGCCACACCACCACAGGCACAGAATATTGGCTAAAGTTTACAGCCACAAGTCCAACAGTTAACATATCGTTAATTACAACCAAATTTGGATTAAATGCAACCCATATCCATAATTTGGCTTTATTTACAGGAACTTGTAGCAGTTTAATACCAGTTGCGGATGATGAACTCCCTTTTGTGCCAGAAGCCAAGGAATTAAACATTGATTTAAATGCTTCAGGGTTAATAATAGGACAACCCTATTATATTCGTGCTTCTCGTGTTCCTATTCAAACGGGACAAACTTGCAATAAATCAGGATGTACTGTAAACAACTCCACAGACCCAACTACTTTTAATATTTGTGTGGAAGATATAGACGTGCTTATTCCTCTTGATTTTGGATTGGAACTACCACAAGCAAATCATTCATACACAACCAATAGAGGTCAATTAATTGACGTAAATGGAAGCCCTGTACCTGATATAAAATTATATACCATCAATGCAAACCCTAATGTTTATATTGCTGATGATAAAGTATCTTATGTTTGGTCTAAAATAGATACCGTTGATTCTTTGCATCGAGTAGACATGACTTTAATTGG
>JAJCYO010000059.1 GCA_029262875.1 Flavobacteriales bacterium | reverse complement strand
ATTTCAGTTTATTAATTTATTTTTTATTTTAACTTTTATTTATTTACAATTTTCAATACTAATAGAGCCAATGACGGGAATTGAACCCGTGACCTCTTCCTTACCAAGGAAGTGCTCTACCTCTGAGCTACATCGGCTTTTACCGATATACTGATGATTTAAAAGAGCGGGAGACGGGGCTCAAACCCGCGACCCTCAGCTTGGAAGGCTGACGCTCTATCAACTGAGCTACTCCCGCTTTTTAATATCATCATAAGAGTGTTACCTCTTAATTTCTTGAGTGGGGGAAGCAGGATTCGAACCTACGAAGGCGTAGCCAACAGATTTACAGTCTGTCCTCGTTGACCGCTTGAGTATTCCCCCAACGTTTCAATATTTTAAAGAACCATTATGAGCCGATAGAGGGACTCGAACCCACGACCTGCTGATTACAAATCAGCTGCTCTAGCCAGCTGAGCTACATCGGCTTATTTTACTGATTTTTTAGGTAAAAATTGACATAAAAAAACAGACCTTTCCTCAAAAAGGTCTGCAAATGTATAAAAGATTTTATACTAATCAAACAATTAATATTTATTTTTTTTCGATTATGGTTGCCTTAATTTTTCTTTATGTTTTTTTAGTTGTCTTCTTAAGGCTTCCACAGCAGTATCAGTAGCTTCTTCAAAAGATTTACATTGTTTTTTAGCAAAAATATCATTGCCAGGAATAAGCAGTTTAATTTCGGCAACCTTGTTTTCGGTATTGTTTGAATTTTCTACTTTTAAAACTACCTCACCATCAATTATTTTATCAAAATGATTGGCAAGTTTGTCTACTCTGTCATGAATAAATTTAACTAACTCTTTATCAGCATCAAAATGTACTGAACTAACTTTTAGATTTACTTTCATCTCTTATCCTCCTTACTTTATGCCTTTGGATGGGCTTGTTTATGAATGTTTTTTAATTTTTCAATGGTATTATGCGTGTAAACTTGGGTTGCTGATAAATTGGCGTGTCCCAAAATCTCTTTGATTGAATTTAAATCAGCTCCATTGTTTAACATATGAGTCGCAAATGTATGTCTAAGAACGTGAGGACTCTTTTTGCTTACCGTTGTAACCATACTAAGATAGTAATTTACTGTGCGATAAACAAGTTTTGGGTATATTTTTTTGCCATTTTTTGTTAAAAATAAATGAACTTCTTTCGTGTTTACTTTTTCTCTTTCCTTTAGGTATTTTGAAATTTTAGTGGCAAGTTTATCTCCGAAAGGGATGATGCGTTCCTTGTTTCGTTTACCAACAACTTTAATCGTAGAGTTATTTTTATCAATGGAGCCTATTTCAAGATTGACTAATTCAATTAGCCGAATTCCCGTTGCATAGAGAAACTCGAGGATTAATTCGTCTCTTATTCCCTCATAATCATTTTTGTATTCAACCTCACTAAACAAGTCAGAGATCTCACTTTCACCGACAAATACGGGTAATCTTTTTGAGGTTTTAGGAGTAACTACTTTTAGTAGTGGGTTATTTTCAACTTCTCCATTTTTAAGAAGATACTTATAAAAGGATTTTAATGTGGATATTTTTCTATTGATGCTACGCGTGGAAACATCATTTTCAATAAGGTGTACAATCCATGAGCGAATCATAGAAGAGTTTACTTCGCTAAATGAATTTATTTGAAAATCAGAAAGTAAAAACTGATTAAATTGTTCTAAGTCTTTTTTGTACGCAGTAACGGTATGAGGGGAGTATCTCTTTTGATGTGATATGTAATCGCAAAAAGAAAAAATATGAGGCATAAAAAAAGTAGTTTATTTTTATAACGAAATTAATTTCTAAAGGTTATAAAAATAAACTACTTAATAAAGTAGAAATTTAAGAAAATTTACTCTTCAGCTTTTCTTAATTTTTCAATATATATCGCTTTTAACCTTTCCTCTCTGCCAACAACAGAAGGCTTGTCAAATTGCTTTCTTCTTCTTAATTCTTTAAGAGCTCCCGTTCTTTCGAATTTCTTCTTGTAACGCTTAAGTGCTCTTTCAATGTTTTCTCCTTCTTTGATAGGAATAATAATCATCTTCTTCTTTTTTAATTTATTTAAGGGCTGCAAATTTAGATAATAAATTTACAACTACAAATATTACTTTAAAATTTCTCTTGAAATAACTAATTTTTGTATTTCAGAGGTTCCTTCACCAATTGTACATAGTTTAGAATCTCTATAATACTTCTCAGCAGGGAATTCTTTTGTATATCCATATCCACCAAATATTTGAACAGCTTCTGTAGAAACTCTTACAGCAACCTCAGAGGAATAATATTTTGCCATCGCTGAAACTTTTGTTACATCAATATTTCTATCTTTTAAGTCTGCAGCTTCAAATATTAACAATTCTGAGGCTTCAACTTCCGTTGCCATGTCTGCTAATTTAAAAGAGATCGCTTGGAAATTAGAAATAGGTTGGTTGAACTGTTCCCTTTCTTTAGAGTACTTCAAAGCAGCTTCATAAGCCCCTTTAGCAATTCCTAATCCTAATGATGCAATAGATATTCTACCACCATCCAGTACTTTCATTGATTGGATAAATCCTTCACCAATTTTCCCCAACACATTGTCTTTATGAACTCGACAGTTGTCAAAAACCAATTCAGCTGTTTCTGAAGCTCGCATTCCCAACTTATCTTCTTTTTTACCTGAAGTAAACCCTTCTGTACCTTTTTCAATAGCAAAGGCAGTCATTCCGTGTGAATCTCCTTTTTCTCCTGTTCGTGCAATTACAACTGCAATGTTTCCAGAAATTGCATGTGTAATAAAATTCTTAGCCCCATTCAATACCCAGTAATCACCATCTTGTTTCGCTGTAGTATTCATTCCGCCAGCATCAGAACCAGTATTGTGCTCTGTTAAACCCCAAGCTCCAATCCATTCTGCGGTAGCCAATTTAGGTAGCCATTTCTTCTTTTGCTCTTCGTTACCAAACATAAAAATATGGTTAGTACATAATGAATTATGAGCAGCTACAGATAGGCCAATAGATCCACAAATTTTTGATATTTCGGAGACAACAGTTACATATTCACTGTAAGTCATTCCAGAACCTCCATATTCGGTAGGAACAACACATCCCATCAATCCAAGTTCCCCCAATTTTTTGAAAACTTCTACTGGAAATTCTTGAGAATCATCCCATTCCATCATTTTTGGGCGAATGTTTTTCTCACCAAAATCTCTAATCATGTCAGCTATCATTTGCTGATTTTCTGTATATCCAAAATCCATATTCTATCTTTAAAAGTGTACTAAATTAAATATATTTTCGGAATATTTTTTTAATGGTTCCGACCCATTTAAAAATGTTAAGTCAACAACAAATGAAAACCCAGCAACATTGGCATTTTGCATTTTTATCAATTCAGCAGCTGCACATGCTGTTCCCCCTGTTGCTAATAAATCATCATGAATTAAGACATTCCAATTCTCTTCAATTTCATCTTTGTGCATTTCCATTTCTGCCGATCCATACTCTAAATCATACTTGTATGAAACAGTCTTGTATGGTAGTTTTCCTTTTTTTCTAATCGGGATGAATGGAATGTTTAAGGCATTTGCTAACATAATTCCAAACCAAAAGCCTCTACTTTCAATACCTACAATTGCATCTAAATCCAAGGATTTAACGTTACTAACCATTTCATCAACGATGTCTCTGGTAAGTTGTGGGTCTAATAGAATAGGGGTGATGTCTTTAAAAATTATTCCTGGTTTTGGAAAATCAGGAACATCTCTAATAGCATCTTTTAATCTTGAACTTATCATAGTAATACTTTTGGACTACAATTTTAAGATTAAAAATTCAGTTATCAAATGAGATTCAATAGACTCTGGTTAATTCACCATATTCTAATGTTTTTCCAGTAGTCGATTTAAGAGAAAGTTTATTGATTTCTATTCTTTTAGAGGGAAAAGATTCTTTGACTGTATCTTGTATTTCTTCTTCTTTTAGCTTTGGAGAATAAGTATTAATGATAAGAAAACCAGTTTTTTCTAACAATTGGCTGGCAAGTTGTACTAATTCTGGAAACTTATTTTCGATTTTCCATCTTTCTTTTTTTGCGCCAATACCAAAAGCCGGAGGGTCCATAACAATTCCATGATATAACTTTCCTCTTTTTGCTTCTCTTTTTGCAAATTTTAAGGCATCATCTAACACCCAGTGAATATTAGCTTGATTAGAGCTTTCCATATTTTCTTTACTCCAGGAAATTATTTGTTTTACAGAATCACAGTGAAAAACATCAGCTCCAGCTGAATTAGCAATTAGAGAAGCGCCACCAGTGTAGGCAAATAAGTTTAAGAATTTATCTTCTTTGTGAATGTGATTTTTAATGAAATCCCAGTTGGTTTGTTGTTCAGGAAATATTCCTATGTGTTTGAATTTTGTGAGTCTTAAATTAAAAACACAAGCTTTGTAATTGATCTGCCATTCTTTAGGTGTGCCTTGTTTTAATGTTTTCCACGATCCAGTTTGTGTACTTTCTTCAACAAACTCAAAATGTGCTTTTTGTTTCCACTCTTGATTGGTTAGGATAGGAGAGAAATAGGCATTTCTTTCTGGACGAATGGTAATAATATTACCCCAACGCTCTAACTTTTTATTGTTGCCGGCATCAATTAATTCATATCCTGACCATTGACCACTAAAAATCCTTTTCATTTAATTAACAGTTAAATAAGGTGCAATTTTGAGGTAAATTTTATTGCTAATAAGATGAATTTTTTTGATGTCGTCTACTTTTTTGAAAGAACCATTTGCCTTTCTGTATTTAACGATGGCATTGGCAATTTTCCAATCAAAGTAAGGGTGTTCCTTTAGTTCATCGGTAGAAGCTAAATTAATGTTAAATTGCTCAGGGGTGTTATTGCCCAGTTCTAATTGGTGTTTAAAACCATCAAAGGTTTCCTCTGATAAATTCCAAACCTCTTTTAATTGTTCTTTCGCTACAAAACCGCCTAAGTTTTTTCTATATTTAATAATGATGGCTGCATATTTTTCTGAATTAATTCCTTTCAATTTAATCAGTTCTTTTGCATTAGCCGTGTTGATGTTGATTTTAACGGTATAATCATTTTTGTTTTTTGGATATTTTTTTTCAGTAGTACTATCTGGTAATAATATAAAGGGTTCTAATTTATTGTAGTTAGACTCATCTAATCCGTAGATTTTCTTTACGTCAGATTTGGTTTCCCAGCTTCCGCCTTTATTTTTATAATTGAATATGACTTTTATTTGCCAATCTTTGAAGCCTAATTGTTTCCACTGTGTTTGAGAAATGGTATTCGGATTAAAGTTAAAGTACTCTACTGATTCAGTTTCTATTTTTTTATCAGGGCTATCGTATTTATCAATATTTTCAGGCAAAAGAATAAAAGGTTTTAATTGTTCAAAATGAGGTTTTGTTAGTCCGTATATTTTTGAAACATCCGCCTTACTTCTCCAAGAACCTCCTTTTGCTTTGTAGTTACCGATGGTTTTAATCTGCCAATCCTTAAATCCTAAAGCAGCCCATTCTTTATTAGAAATAGTGTTGGGGTTAAATGCGAAAGGTTTAATAGAGATGATACCTTTCTCAGCATTACTTTTTCTAACACTGAGTTCCTTTTCAAATGCAATGATTTCATTTTCAAATTCAGAGAAATCGGTTTGTTGAGCCGATTTAAAAAAATCGACAGAAAAATTGGCAATAATCAGTACAACAATGATGATTAAAAAAACTAAAGTTCCTCTCTTTTCCCCACGATTAAAAGAAAAATAGTCTTTAACATTCATTTGTCAAGGCAATATTATTTAGCTGAAGCTTTAAAGGCCTTAATCTTGTCCTTATAGATTTTGAGTTCATCTCTAACTTTCGGAGATAATAGAATGAGTCCTATAATGTTAGGAAATACCATCGCAAATATCATGGCATCTGAAAATGCAATTACGGAGCCTAACCCAATAGATGAACCGATGATTACAAATAATAAAAAGACAACCTTATATACAATATCCACAGACTTCCCTTTTCCAAATAAAAACTTCCAAGCTTGCAATCCATAATAAGACCATGAGAGCATGGTAGAAATAGCGAACAATACTACTGCAACAGTAAGTATCCATGAGAAACCAGGTATAGCAGAATCAAAGGCAGTTGCAGTTAATTCAACTCCTTGAACTTTTGTGCCATATTCAAAGAACCCACCATCAATGTTTGTAATAACAATTACCAATGCAGTCATGGTACAAATCACCACAGTGTCAATGAATGGCTCTAATAAAGCCACAATACCCTCACTTGCAGGGTATTTTGTTTTTACAGCAGAGTGAGCAATAGCCGCAGAACCTACGCCAGCTTCATTAGAAAAAGCTGCTCTTTGAAAACCAACAATTAAAACACCCACAATACCTCCAAGTGCTGCATTAGACGTAAAAGCACCATTAAAAATCATTCCAAATGCTTCGGGAACAAATGAAGCATTCATTCCAATAATAATTAATGCTGCACCAACATATATAGCTGCCATAAAAGGAACTACTTTTTCAGTTACAGAACCAATTCTTTTAATTCCACCAATTATTACAACACCAACAATTGCTGCCATTATTACACCTAACCAAAAACCTATAGCACCGCCTTCAATTCCTAAACGGCCAACAATTTGTGCCGTGGCTTGGTTGGCTTGAAACATATTTCCCCCACCAAATGATCCTCCAACACACATAATCGCAAAAAAGATGGCTAAAATTTTTCCAAATCCGCCCATGCCTTTTTCTTTTAATCCTTTGGATAAATAGTACATCGGGCCACCATGAACAGTTCCGTTTTCTGTTACTTCTCTATATTTTACACCTAGGGTACACTCTACAAATTTTGTAGCCATACCTAAAAATCCAGCTAAAATCATCCAAAATGTAGCTCCTGGACCCCCTATCGCCACGGCTACAGCAACTCCAGCAATATTTCCTAACCCAACTGTTGCAGAAAGTGCTGCAGTCAACGCCTGAAAATGAGAAACTTCTCCTTCCGCATCTTCTACTGCAATTGTTTCAAAAACATCGCCACCAGGTGTAGGATCTCCTTCAGCCACATCAGCAGAGTGATGGTCAAAATCATCGTATTTACCTCTTACTACATTAACAGCGGTTCCTATTAACGTGAAATTGGCAAACTTAAAATAGATCGTAAAGAATATGGCTCCAGCAATTAGAATAATTATTACCAATGGAACAGAGTGCTCTCCAAAATTAATGGAATAAAATATGACACTACTTACTGCATCAGCAAATGGTTTGAATGCTGCATCAATTTTTTGATCAATAGTTAATTCTACTTTTTCTGCGGTTTCTTGCGCAAAAGTGATAAAAGGGATTAAAAATGAAAATAGTGTTAAGAGTATTGATTTTGATTTAAGCATAGTATAGGATTGTATTTTATCGATAAATAAGTACCAAATATATGTAAAGTTTTTGTTTTAGTCTAAACAAAGTTGGGGCATTTATTAAAAGACTTGATAGATACAACCCCCAATGTTATTTCGTTTTGCTCCTGTAACTGACTGTAAACAGTTGACTTCTTTTCTTAACCTCAAAACACCTAAAAAAGCAAAAATTAAAGCCTCCTTGAATTCAATAATTTGTTCAGAAGGAATAACAATTTCATTATTCGTATTTGCTTTTATTCTATCAACTAAAAATGAGTTAAAAGTTCCGCCACCACTTAGCAATAGTTGTTTATTGTTTGAGGTAATTGTAGTCGAAATTTGTATGGCAATGTGTTCTGTGAATGTGTTTAATTTATCCTCTATTGAAATTTCGAAGGAGTTTAGGATAGGGAATATTTCGTCTTCTATCCATTCTCTTCCTAATGATTTGGGATAAGAATCTCTATAATAACTTAAAGCATTTAACGTAGTTAGCAAATTATCATTGATTGAACCAGATTCAGAAAGTGCTCCATCCTTATCATAAGGTTTTCCTAACATGGTGGATAAATGATTTAAAACGATATTGACTGGACAAATATCGAAAGCAACCCTTTCATTACCTTCTTCAAAAGAAATGTTTGCTATTCCACCTAAGTTGATACAGTAATCCTGTTTAGGGAAAAGTAATTTATCTCCTATAGGAACTAAGGGAGCGCCTTGTCCACCGAGAGCAATATCAACTGATCTAAAATCACAAATAACAGGAAGTTTTGTAGTTGCAGAAATGTTTGCACCACTTCCAATTTGAGTCGTTAAGTTTATTTCGGGTTGATGAAAAATAGTATGTCCATGAGAAGAGATAGCGTCAATTTTTGTAGTATCAATTTTTTCAGTTTCAATGAAACGGTTAACGCATTTCCCTATAAAATATCCAAACTCATTGCTCAAGTTCATCAGCTCAAAACCGTTCATTTGAATTGCAGCGACCAATTTCTGTTTTAGTTCAGGAGTATAATCAATAGTAGTAGCAGAATTGATTTCAAAACACCATTGGCCATCAGAAAACTCTAAAGTACAGTAAGCAATATCTAAACCATCTAAAGAGGTTCCAGACATTGTTCCAATAACATTATAACGACTCATTTTTTTTGAAAATCTGAATTAAAAAATTACATTTGTTCTCCTTTCAAAAATAAAAATAAAAACGATGAATATAGAATTAACGGAAGAACATTTAGCTGTTAGAGATGCTGCAAGAGATTTTGCTCAAAACGTCTTGAAGCCTGGTGTAATAGAAAGAGATGAGAAACAACAATTTCCTGCTGAAGAGATTAAGCAATTGGGTGAATTGGGATTTTTAGGAATGATGGTTGACCCTAAATATGGGGGCGGAGGAATGGATACTGTTTCTTATGTGTTAGCGATGGAAGAGATTTCTAAAGTAGATGCATCTTGTTCTGTAGTAATGTCTGTTAATAATTCATTGTATTGTTGGGGGATTGAAAAACACGGAACTGAAGAGCAAAAAGAAAAGTATTTAGTACCATGTGCTTCTGGTCAAAAGATTGGAGCATTTTGTTTATCAGAACCAGAGGCTGGTTCCGATGCAACTTCACAGCAAACAACTGCTGAAGACAAAGGAGATCATTATTTATTAAATGGAACAAAGAACTGGATTACCAATGGTGGTTCAGCTTCTTATTATATAGTCATTGCACAAACTGACAGAGACAAGGGGCATAGAGGAATTAATGCTTTTATTGTTGAACAAGATTTTGAAGGATTCACTGTTGGAGCAAAGGAGAATAAACTGGGAATTCGAGCTTCCGATACGCACACCCTGTTGTTTAATGATGTAAAAGTGCCCAAAGAAAATAGAATAGGAGAGGATGGCTTTGGATTTAAGTTTGCGATGCAGATTTTATCTGGAGGTAGAATAGGAATTGCTTCTCAAGCTTTAGGGATAGCATCTGGGGCTATGGAATTGGCCATTGCTTATTCAAAGGAAAGAGAAGCTTTTGGAAAACCTATTTCTCAACATCAAGCAATTGCTTTTAAGTTGGCTGATATGGCTACAGAAATAGAAGCCGCTAGATTGTTGTGTATGAAAGCAGCTTGGTTAAAAGATCAAAAACAAGATTTCACGAAAGAAGGAGCAATGGCAAAAGCATTTGCATCAAAAGTGGCCATGTGGGTGACTACAGAAGCTATTCAAGTTCATGGTGGATACGGTTTTGTAAAAGAATACCATGTAGAACGTTTAATGCGTGATGCAAAAATTACTCAGATATATGAAGGAACTACTGAAATTCAGAAGATCGTTATTTCACGTTCTATTTTAAGAGATTAAAAATCAATTATAAAAATGAAAAAGGGGAATTGTTTCAATTTCCCTTTTTTTGTAAGTATTCGACAATACCTTCTAAACGAATTCCTCGAGAACCTTTTATCAGGAATTGGTGGTTCACTAACCCAGAATGCTTTAACCAATCAATGGCTTCTGTTACATTTTTTAAATAGGTAAAACCATATTTGTTTGAAACAGCCTTGAATTCATTGCCAATGAAAAGTGTATTTATTTTTAATGCCTCAATTTTAGTTACAATTTTTTGGTGCTCTTCGGTAGAGATTTCTCCTAACTCCAACATGTCTCCTAAAATCATTAACTTGTTTTTGGAGTCACTTTCAGAGAAAGTATCAATGGCGGCATTCATGCTCGTTGGATTAGCATTGTAGGCATCCAAGAAAAAAGTATTGGTGTCAATTACGATAATTTGTGAACGATTATTTGTTGGGGTATACGTCTCGATTGCTTCTTTTATATCAATTGAAGGAACATCAAAGTATTTGCCAATGCATATTGCGGCTAAGATGTTTTCATAATTATAGCTTCCATATAAATTAGACGTTATTGTTTCATTGTTCCATTCTAATTTAACTGAAGGTGTAGAGGAAAGTAATCTTCCTTGACAATCAGCATTTGAATTTCCATAAGTGTATTTATTTAAGCTCTGTGATAATGTATTTAATATGTCGTTATCGTTATTGACAAAAACTTTTCCGTTTATAGTGTCAATGGCTTGATAGAGCTCATTTTTTGTTTTAGCAATGTTTTCAACGCTCCCAAACCCTTCAATGTGTGCGGTGCCAATATTGGTAATTATACCATAATTTGGTTCAGCTATTTTGCATAAGAATTCAATTTCCCCTATATGATTCGCCCCCATTTCTATAATTGCCATTTCACAATCAGATGGGATTGAAAGTAGGGTAAGTGGTACACCAATATGATTGTTTAGGTTGCCTTGAGTAAAGCTTGTTTTATACTTTTTGCTTAAAACTGCATTAATAAATTCTTTTGTAGTCGTCTTTCCATTGGTTCCCGTAATTCCAATGAAAGGGATGTTAAATTGTTTTCTATGGTAATTAGCTAATTTTTGCAATATTGTTAGAACGTCATCAACAAGTATGTAATGGTCAGATGTTTTAAATTCGTGTTCGTCAATAATTGCATATGATGCCCCTTCATCTATTGCCTGTTTTGCAAATTTATTTCCATTAAAGTTCTCACCTTTTAAGGCAAAAAATAAGCATCCTTTACTTATTTTCCGTGTATCTGTTGAGATAACGGAGTGCGACTTAAATATCTCATATAATGCTTCGATCTTCATATTGTAAACATAAAAAAACCTCCAACGATTAAGTTGGAGGTTTAAAAAAGTATTTAATTATCTTTTGTTAATATCCCATTCCAATAGGAGAACCTAATCTAGTCATCGCACATCTAAATCCAATGTAAGATGTAGATTCATCTTGAGTTAGGTACCTTCTTGTTCCAGGTACAGCCCAATAAGCTCTATCTTTCCATGAAGCCCCTTTGTAAACTCTTGCTTCATCATTTATTAATGTTGATGATTCGAATTGATACATTAAACTCAGCGGATCATTTTTCGCAGAAGCAGGATCATCCATCATTTCTCTATAGTTAATGTTAGATTCCCAATGCCCATCTAAATAATCAATATTGTCAGCTTGCTTGTAATTTCTACGAGCTTGTAAGTTATCTAACTTAGGGTCAACATCTCTATAAATAATATGTCCTAAACTATCTTTCTCCATATAAGCACCTTCTTCATCAAGCTCTTTAGTTTGGTAAACGTTACCTCTAAAAGGTCTAAAATCATCATTGTCTTCTAATGAAAGAGGCCTGTAAACATCCATTACCCACTCACTAACGTTTCCAGCCATGTTGTATAGACCATAATCGTTTGGCCAGTAAGCATAAACAGGAGCAGTTACATCCGCATTATCATTTAATGCACCAGCAACACCCATGTTATCACCTCTACCTCTTTTAAAGTTTGCTAAGATTTGTCCAATGTATTTTTCATTGGAATTTCTAATAGCATGCCCATTCCATGGGTATAGTTTTTTGTCAGGAATTAATTCTTCAATCGTGTTACCAATTAATCCATAAGCTGCATATTCCCATTCAGCTTCCGTTGGGAGTCTATACTTAGGTAGTAGTATTCCATCCTCAATAGTAACGTTTCGATATTCTTTATTTGGATTTAAATCAGGAATACCATCAACTCTTTTTCCACTTTCATACTGGCCTAAAATATAAGCTTCAGTATTAAAGTTATCTTCATTAATTTGATTTGGATAGTGCTCAAATAAACCTTCTCGAATCAATATGATTTCATTAACCCTGTCAGTTCTCCATGCACAATAATCATTAGCTTGTAACCAATTTACACCAACAACTGGATAATCTCTGTAAGCTGGATGTCTTAAGTAAAAATCAACATAAGGCTCATTATAGGCTAATTTGCTTCTCCATACTAGCGTATCTGGCAGTGCTTTTCTATAAACTTCAGGGTAATCAGCTAAATAAACTCTTTCTAACCAATAAAGGTATTCTAAATACATGAAGTTAGTAACTTCAGTTTCATCCATATAAAATGACGATACAGTCACTGTTCGTGGAATATTGTTCCAATCATAGTGAACTTCTTGCTCTACTCTACCCATGGTAAATCTACCACCTTCAATTAACACTAATCCAGGGCCAGTTTCTTGTTCCAAATATGGTATTTTTTGAAAACCACCATTTTTTGGATCATTATAATTCCACCCAGTAGCACCAGATTGTTCTTTTTTACATGATGAGAATATCAATGGAATTACTATTAGCAATAACATCAAATACTTTGTTCCTTTTTCTTGTACTTTCATAACTATTAAGTTTGATAATGCAAATATAATAAACTAAAAAGAAGGGCAACTTATTGTTCTAAACCTTCTTTTTTTAGGTTTACAATCGAATTGTAACCCTGCAGAGAATTCATGAGAACCTGCAGTTGTATTTGTAAGTTTTGAGACGGTAATATCATAACTATATCCGAATTTTAATATACCGGTCTGAAATCCTACTAATGCGATAAATGAATCAGAGTTTCTGTACCAAAGTCCACCAATTATTGGTCCCTTTGTGAAATACATTCCGAAATTTATTTGTAAGAAATTTTGTTGAAGTTGAGCCAATACGTTTGGAGATAGTGAAGCAGGTTCACCTTTACTTTCTACTGGCAATACAGCACCAGCATGGAAAGTATATTTTCTTGGTAATGGGCTTGTTCCCTCAATTACAGATTCGTCAGGCTCTGTTAAATGGTTTACAGCAAAGCCTACAAAGTATTTTTCGCTAAAACCAAGAACACCAGCTGAAAAATCAGCATAATTAGCCGGTTCATCTCTTTGAATCTCATTTGTATTATAAATAAAACCTCTTCGAGCATCTATCATGTCACCAAAAGTTAATTTACTCCAGTCTACTTTTTTCTGCGCCCAAGTTGCTTGAATACCTGCTTTTATTGAGAATCTTCTTGTAATCGGAATTTGGTATGAATAAATACCACTAACGTTAGTGGTCGTTAATGTACCTTCACCAGCTCTATCGTTCCAAACTAAAAGACCAACACCACCAGATAATGCATCCACATGCTGATCATAAGATGCGCTTGTAGTAACAAATGACCCACTAATCCCTGGCCATTGATTTCTATAGTTCAATGAAATCCTTGGACAATGAGCTGTTCCTGCAAAAGCGGGATTTAAATATAAAGGATTGGCATAGAATTGTGTAAACTCGGGGTCTTGGGCAAACACGTCATTTGCCAAAAACAGCGATACAATAGCTATAAAACCTGTCTTAAGTAAAAACCTTTTAAACATATATTACCTTTAATCTTACAATAATTCTACGCAAAATACTCTTGCAAAGTTCCAAATGTATATAATTTGACATACTTATGAAAACAATATTTAACTTTTTGTTACGTTTTTGCATGAAATTTAATTCGTAAATATACGTTAAATAATCTTAATTTCGTTTATACTATTACATGACTTACTATAAAACTATACTTCTAATTGCGCTGATAAGCCCACTATTTCTGATTTCTAATACTATTTTAGTAGAAGATGAAATAATATGGCAAGAAAACATTAGTTCTAAGATTGACGAGCAAACCACAAGAAATTTTTTGTCGTTTAAAAATGTGAAATACGATGAAAAAAAGGACTATTTAGGTGTTTATTCCAAGCAATTAAGATTAAACCAAGAAAAAATAATAGGATTAACTCTTATTGATGTTCAATACGAAGATGTTGATGAAGACAGTATTAAGGGGATTTCTGGACTTGGGTTTGTTAAAAATGACCTTGACTTAAAGTATATAAATGCCGTAAGTAAAAAGGTAAATTATGGAGAAATAACTTTTACGCCTATAATTTATAATTCAAGAAGTGGAAAATACCAGAGGGTGGTAAAATATAAGATACAAGTAGAGACCCAAAAGGCTTATTCGAATGCTAATAATAATAAAGCTTTTGCTACTAATTCTGTATTAGAAACAGGTGATTGGTATAAGATAGCAGTTTTAAAAGATGGGGTTTTTAAGTTGTCATACACCTTTCTCAAAAACTTAGGGCTTGATATTGATAACCTGAACCCAAATAATTTTAAACTTTACGGTAATGGAGGAAAAATGCTTCCAGCTTTAAACTCTGACTTTAGAGAGGATGATATTCAACAAAATGCGGTTCATGTTGAGGGTGCTCTGGATGGTTCTTTTGATCAGGGAGATTATGTTTTATTTTATGGACAATCTCCTCATTCTTGGGCTTACAACTCCGTTACGACCCTGTTTGAGCATGACATGAATAAATACAGTGATACCACTTACTATTTCGTCACGTTTAGCAATACAGGAGAGCCAGCTAAAAGAATAACGACACAACCCTCACAATCTTCACCGAATCAGTTGGTCACATCATTTAATGAGCGTGTCTATTATGAAAAAGATTTATTAAACTTGATAAAGTCTGGAGATAAGTGGTTTGGAGAAGTTTTTGATGTAAAAACAGACTACGATTTTATATTTAACTTCCCAAATTTAGATTTAGGATCATCAGTGTCAATAGCCTTTTCAGGGGCTGCTCGTGCCAGTGTTGGAAGTATTTTTACTGTTTCTGCTGGAAGCAGCTCATTAAATGTTCCAATGGGAAGTGTTAACACTTCTTCATATACAGCTCAATATGCTCAATTAGGAGGGGGAGTTCTTCCAATAACCCCTTTAAACGACTTGGTTAATGTTAATGTGAGTTTTAATAAACCTACATCTGAGGCAATTGGTTGGTTAGACGGTTTAGAGTTAAATGCAAGAAGGATACTAACCATGTCAGGAGAACAATTGTTTTATAGGGATGTTTTATCTGTTGGAGTAGGCAATATCTCTACATTTACACTTAATGGAGCCACCAACGTTAATAAAGTGTGGGAAATTACGGATCCATTAAACATTAAAGAACAACAATACAATATTGTTGGCAACACATTGACGTATTCTTTATCAACCGATTCCATAAGGGATTTTGTAGCATTTTCTACAAATTATGAATCTCAAATTTTTGGATTGGGTAAAGTTGATAATCAAAATTTACACGCTATAGCTCAGGCCGATATGGTGATTGTTAGTCACCCAAATTTCTTGACGCAAGCAGCACAAATTGCCAGCTATCATGGAGATGAAGGGTTGAGCGTTGTTGTCGTAACCCCTGAACAAATTTACAATGAGTTTTCTTCAGGATCTCAAGATATTGTTGCTATTCGAGATTTTATGCGAATGTTATATGAAAGGGCAACACTTCCTACTGATATGCCAAAATACTTGTTGCTATTTGGAGATGGATCTTTTGATAATAAACATCGAGTTACGGGGAATACCAACTTTATCCCTACCTATCAATCTCCTGAATCAATGAAGGTTATAGGCTCGTTGGTTTCTGATGATTATTATGGTTTGTTAGATGCAGGAGAAGGAGCATGGTCAAGCACTGAATTTGTTGATATCGCTATTGGTAGGTTGCCAGTTAAAACTCAAGATGAGGCAAATAATGTGGTAAATAAGATTTTAAACTATAACATTCCTGCTTCAATGAATGAATGGAGGAATAGAACTACATTCATTGGAGATGATGAAGACAGTAATACCCATATGTCTCAATCAAACACATTAGGAGGAATGGTTGAAACAGGTCATAAATCTTTCAATGTTGATAAAGTGTTTTTTGATGCTTTTACTCAAGAATCTACACCTGGTGGAAGTAGGTACCCTGAAGTAAATAAAGAAATAAACGATGCAGTAGAAAAAGGGTCTCTTATTGTTAATTATACAGGACATGGAGGTGAAACAGGGTGGGGGCATGAAAGAGTGCTTACAGTTTCTGATATCAATAGTTGGACAAATACAAGCGGGTTTCCTTTATTTATTACTGCTACTTGCGAGTTTAGTCGATTTGATGACCCATTTAGAACTACAGCAGGAGAACTTGTTCTATTAAGCGCCAATGGCGGTATAGGTTTGCTAACTACAGTTCGTTTAGTTTTTGCGGCTCCAAACTTTGCATTAAACATCGATTTTTACAATGAGGTTTTTACTAAAACCAATAATGAGTATCCAACGATTGGAGAAATATTCATGAACGTTAAAAATTTAAATGCAGCAAACCCTAACAATAGGAATTTTACGCTTTTAGGTGACCCAGCATTAAAATTAGCCTATCCTAAACATGATGTCCTCACGACAAAATTTAATGGAATAAATGTATCATCTACTGATACCATTAAAGCGTTAAGTAAAGTTACCATAGAGGGAGAGGTGCAAGATGTATTGGGTAATAAACTTTCCAATTATAATGGAATAATATATCCTACAGTGTTCGATAAGCCAAAACAAATAGTTACGTTATCGAATGATGGAGGGGCACCGTTTTCTTTTAATTTGCAGACAAGTAAATTATTTAAAGGGAAAGTTAGTGTTGTCAATGGAGATTTTTCATACACATTTGTCGTACCTAAAGACATATCTTACAATTTTGGGCAAGGGAAATTGAGTTACTATGCTGAAAATCAAGTGGAAGATGCAAATGGTTATTATACCGACTTTTATATTGGAGGGACTGCTGATAGCTATGAAACAGATAATACAGGTCCTGAGTTGGAGCTGTTCATGAATGATGAAAATTTTGTTTTTGGAGGAATTACAGATGAGAACCCTATTTTGCTTGCTAATATTAGTGATATTCATGGAATTAATATGGTTGGAAATGGTATTGGTCATGATATAATTGCTGTGCTTGATGACAAAACAGAAGAGTCATTTATTCTCAATGATTATTATGAAGCAGATTTAAACAGTTATCAAAATGGTAAAGTCTATTTTCCATTTACAGATTTAGCAGAAGGAAGGCATAAACTCACGTTGAAAGTTTGGGATGTTTACAATAACTCATCAGAGGCTACCATAGAATTTATAGTGGTAAAATCAAAGGACATTACTTTAGAGAGAGTGTATAATTATCCAAATCCATTTACAACTCATACAGAGTTTTGGTTTGAACATAACCAGCCTGGTAAACAAATGTTTGCCCAAGTACAAATCTTCTCTGTCTCAGGAAAGCTTGTCAAAACATTAGAAAAACATATACTAAATGAAGGGTTTAGATCCACTTCAATTACTTGGGATGGATTAGATCAATATGGAGATAGAATTGGAAGAGGAGTTTATGTTTATCGTCTAAAAGTTCGAACTGAAAATTACTCTGTTGCAGAAAAATATGAAAAATTGGTTATTTTAAGATAAGCAACAATAAATTAATACTAATGTCGTTCCTAAGTCGAAATATGCAGTCGCACTTGTATAAAAAATGTATATTTGCGACCTCTTTATAATTAATTCTTGATGAAAAAAATATTTATTGGATTCTTAATGCTTAGTGTTTTCGTTGATACTTATGGTCAAAGCGAACTGAAACAAAGTGCATTACAGCTAAATACGATAACAACAGCTGTTCCATTTTTATTAATTGCGCCCGATTCTAGGGCAGGAGCTATGGGTGATGTTGGTGTTGCCTCAACTCCCGATGCAAATTCCATTCATTGGAACGTTGCGAAATTGGCTTTTGTAGAAAAAGAGATGGGTATTTCTGTTTCTTATTCACCTTGGTTAAGACAGTTGGTTCCAGATATAAATTTGTCTTATGTAAGTGGTTATAAAAAATTAGGAGATAACAATGCTATTGGTGCATCGTTAAGGTATTTTTCATTAGGAGATATAAAGTTTACGAACGACCAGGGTGATCCAATCGGGGATTTTAATCCTGCTGAATTTGCATTTGATGTAGGGTATAGCCAAAAATTTGGAGATCGAATTTCTGGTGGATTAGCTGTAAGATACATATACTCTAACTTAACAGGAGGTATTGATGTTGGTGGATCGGATACTAAAGCGGGAACATCTTTTGCTGTTGATATTGGTGCTTATTATAGAAACGATGAAGCTGAGCTTTTTGGACAGGATGCAATTTTAGGTTTGGGGTTAAGTGTTTCAAACATTGGAGCAAAAATATCTTATACAAATGATGCCATTAAGGATTTTATTCCAATTAATTTAAGATTTGGACAATCATTAACATTTGTTTTAGATGATCATAATTCATTTTCTATTCTAACAGATATTAATAAACTTTTGGTACCTACACCTCCAGTTTATGCAACTGACGATTCAGGAAATCCAATTATTGACCCTGTAACAGAAGAGCCAGTTATTGAATCTGGTAAAGATCCAGATGTGTCGATAGTTTCAGGTATTTTTCAATCTTTTGGAGATGCACCAGGCGGATTTTCAGAAGAATTAAGAGAATATAATATTTCAGCAGGATTGGAATATTGGTACAATAAACAATTTGCAGTTAGAGCAGGTTATTTTCATGAGCATGCAACTAAAGGAAATAGAAAATACATTACGGTTGGTGCAGGATTAAAATTAAGTGTGTTTAGTGTAGATTTTTCCTATTTAATTTCAACAACCCAACAAAATCCTTTAGCGAATACAGTTCGATTTTCATTGATGTTTGATTTTGATGCATTCAAGAGTCAAAACAAAGATTCTGGCAACCCTGAAAGAGGTGGTAATGAAAATTAAAGTAGGCTTTGGTTATGATGTTCATCAGTTAAAGGAAGGAGCTGATTTTTGGCTAGGAGGGATAAAAATTGATCATAATAAAGGAACTATAGGCCATTCAGATGCCGATGTTTTAATCCACGCAATATGCGATGCACTTTTAGGAGCAGCCAATATGAGAGATATTGGGTTTCATTTCCCTCCAACAGACGGACAATATGAAGGTATAGACAGTAAAGTGCTTCTTAGAAAAGTGATGTCTATAATTGAGACTCGCGGTTTTACAGTTGGAAACATTGATGCTACTATAGCTTTGCAGGAACCAAAGATTAGCCCTTACATGGATCGAATTAGAAAAACCCTTTCAGAAACGATGGAAATAGAAGAAGAGGATATTTCTATTAAGGCTACCACAACAGAAAGATTAGGTTTTGAAGGAAGAGAAGAAGGTGTTTCTGCTTATGTAGTGGTTTTACTTCAAAAATAATACAGTCATTAATTCTTTTATCTATTTTTGTTTTCCATGGAAATCAAAGAAAATGTTTCATTAAAACAGTACAATACTTTTGGTATTGATGTGTCCTCTGCAAAGTTTGCTGAGGTAAATTGCATTGATGATTTAAAGGAAGTTTTAATAGAAAATGATCAGCCTATTTTAATATTAGGAGGTGGTAGCAATATCTTGTTTACCAAAGATTTTGAGGGAATTTCAATAAAAAATAACATCAAAGGAATTGAAATTGTTGAAGAAAATGATGTCAATGTTGTTTTAAAAGTTGCTGCAGGTGAAGTGTGGCATGAGTTTGTTTTGTTTTGCATTGAGAACAATTATGCGGGTGTAGAAAATTTATCATTAATACCAGGAAATGTGGGGGCAA
>JAJCYO010000058.1 GCA_029262875.1 Flavobacteriales bacterium | reverse complement strand
GATTAACAATTTTAACGATTAAATCTATCCATCTTTTTAAATTCGGGTTAAATTTGTAAGATGTTTTTAAAACAACTCTCCATACTTAATTTCAAAAATTGCGAAGAAGCTCAATTGGAGCTGTCAGAAAAAATTAACTGTTTTCTGGGTAATAATGGAGAAGGGAAAACAAATTTATTAGATGCTATCTATTACCTTTCTTTTTGCAAGAGCTACTTTAACCCTATTGATAGCCAAAGCATTAGACATGAATCTCCATTTTTTGTTGTAGAAGGCTATTATGAAAACAATGGAAAGGAAGAGGTCATCTATTGCGGTGTCAAAAAAGGTCAAAAAAAGCAATTCAAACGAAACAAAAAGAATTACGAAAAATTGGCAGATCATATTGGTAGAATTCCATTGGTTATTATTACACCATTGGATATTTTATTGATTATAGACGGAAGTGATGTGAGAAGAAAATTTGTGGATGGAATTATTTCACAATACGATAGTATTTACCTCAATAACTTATTAGCTTACAACAAAGCCTTAACCCATCGTAATCTATTGTTAAAGTCATTTTGGTTAAACCGTAATTTTGAACAAGAATCACTTGATGTTTGGGATGATCAGTTAGTACAATATGGTAATTTGATTTACGAAGCGCGTAAAAAGTTCATCAACGATTTCACGCCTATTTTTCAGAAATATTATTCGAAATTAAGTCAAGATCAAGAAAAAGTGGTATTGGAATACCGCTCTCAACTGAATGATGGTGATTTTAGCGAAACCTTAAAAGAAACAATAGATAAGGATAGGGCTAATCATTATAGTAATACAGGGATTCACAAAGATGATTTGGTATTTAACTTAGGTGATTTTCAGTTGAAGAAATTTGGCTCACAAGGGCAGCAAAAAACATATCTTTTGGCACTTAAATTGGCTCAAGCTGAATTAATTACCTCAATAAGTAAAGAGAAAACAATTGTACTGTTGGATGATATTTATGATAAGTTGGATGGTAAAAGAATGAGCCAATTACTTGGTATAGTTGGAAATGGTGATTTCGGACAAATATTTATTACCGATACAAATTTGGAAAGAATACCAGCTATTTTGACTCAAGAAAACATTAATTTTAAATCGTTTAAAATTCAAGAAGGAGTAGTAGAAGATGTCTGAAGAAAAACCATTAAAAAAAACAATAGATAAATTATTGAGGGCCTATGGTTATCAAGATCAATTGGATGAGCTTGAAATAATTAAGATCTATGAAAACTTGGTGGGACAACTATTTGCCAATCACACACAGAAGGTTGGGTTTAAAAACAAAATACTTTATGTAAAGTTAGATTCGGCTTCTTTAAAACAAGAATTGAGTTATGTTAAAGAGGGGTTGGTTGAAAAAATAAATAGAGAATTAGGGAGAAGGGTAGTCGAAAAAATTGTGGTTAAATAGTGAGCAGAATCAAAAGCATACAAGAGAAATTGGGACGTTTTAGTCTTAAGAAAGAGCGAAAACGACTGCAGAGAAATGTGAAAACATTTAGTATTGAAAAAGCTTCTACCATTGGTGTTGTGTATAATGCAACTAACCGTAACGATGCTGAAACAGTAAAGAAATTTGTTCAATACTTAAGAGAAGAACGGAAAGATGTTTTGTCAATTGGGTTTATCGATTCCAAAGATTCATCCGATATGGTGAAACCTCATTTAAACTACGTTTTTTTTGATAAGAGAAACTTATCTAAAGGATTAGTACCTAAAGGGAATGATGTAGAGAATTTCATTAACAAACCCTATAGTATTTTAATAGACCTAAATATTGATGACTGTTTTCCAATAGAATACATTAGCAGTTTATCCAATGCTAAATTCAAAGTAGGAGCGAAGGGTTCTTATCGGGATGGAGCTTGTGATTTGGTCATAGATATTGAAGAAAACAATAAAATGGAATACTTAATTATTCAGGTAAAACACTACTTGAAGATGATTAAGAATTAAGAGATGTCGCTGAACAGGTAGTGGTATTCTTTCTTGTCATGAGAATATGTTTTTGAAACGATTCCATTTCTTTCAAATGAAACAGGTTCATTATAAATTGGGCCATCATAGCAAAAGCTATGAAACTCACCATTCTCGCCACAAGGATCAACACCTTCAGGTAACTGTTCAATAAAAGCGTTAGAAAAATCAAGAGCAATTAAGTCTTCTGTCAATTTGCTTGTGTCTATACTGCAAACATGTGTTTTAAAACCATGTTGAATAAACTCTTTTGCCAATACAGTGGTGTCTTTCTTCCATAGAGGGAATAACGCTTCCATAGACACCTCTGCTAATTTATTTTCTCTATATATTTTTAAATCCTCAAGAAAAATATCTCCAAACGCCACTTTATGAATTCCTTCCTCTTTTAACGTGTTCAATAAGTTTCTCATTTTTTGATCGTACTCATCGTGTGTTTTTTCTTCGATGTAAAGCTTTATTAGTGGAATGCCAATGTGATTGGCTTGTTTTTCTATTAAAGCTTCTGGTACCCCATGCATAGATACTCTTTTGTTGGGTTTAAAGATGTTGGTGAGTAAATACCTTACATTGTATTTATTCCCTTTAAGGATTTGATATAAGGCATAGGAGGAATCTTTTCCTCCGCTCCATGACATAACAATATCTTCTTTCTTGGCCATTATTGAATAAAAAGGAAATTCCCAGGTATTATTCCACTGTTGAATTGATGAACTAAACTTCCAGTTGAAGAATAGCGAAAAACAGTTCCATTTTGAACAAAATCCTTTGCATCAGACACATATACATCTTCATTAATTGGATCAACACCCAACCCGTAGTAGGTGTTGCTGCTACTGTTAATAAAAGGAACGGTCGGTAAGGATACGTCATTAATATTCATGGTGTATACATCAGAATTGATATAGTAAAGTTGATCACCTGCTGAATTAATGTTTAATCTATTAGGTGATTCTGTAATCCCTGGGAAAACAAAGGTTGTCTCTATGCTTCTGGTTTGAGGGTTAAATTTGATTAGCTCGGGATTAGTTTGATTAAAGCCACCATCACAAAGAACCCACAGTTGATTGTTTTTGTCTTTGACAATACTGTTTGGTTGTTCTGCGACCTTTACACTGTCAATAAGCAAGTTTGTTGCTGGATCTATTATTAAGATGTTGTCATTGGTCATATCACATACATAAACAGTATCGTTGTAGAGTAATAATTCTTCTGTCCAGCCACTAAGAGGGATGCTTCCGGTTATGCTGTTATTAGATAAATCAACAATTTGTATAGAGTTCGAATATAGATCAGTGACGTAAGCTTTTGAATTGTTTATCGGTAAAAGGTATCGAGGTGAATTGAATCCCGTAATCGTCCCGATGGTGTTAAAATTGTTAATGTCGACAACTTCAACTTTGTTAGAGTTGTTGACAACAATATAACCTTTGTCACCATATTGGGTAATTGATTGGGCCACATTTCCTAATGAAAATCCGTTGTTCTGTTGAAACACACTTTGAGATACTGTTTGGCTTAAATTATTGTAGACCGTTATGGTTCCACTTCCTGGACCAAAATTCCCTTCATTTACAATTACAACATCGGTATTGTTAGTAGTTGTTATGCTACTTTCATTGCAGCTAATGCATTGTGGGCCTGTTTCTTCTTTAGAGCAAGAGAGCAGTGTCAAAATGATAGCTATGTATAAAAATAACCTCATTACTTCATTTGGAGTGTTAAAGAAATCAAGTAGTTTCTTCCTGGCATAGGTCTCCAGGCGATTGATTGATATTCTTGATTGAATATATTATTGACTTTAAATGACGTGCTGAAACTTGATTTTTTACTTGTCTTGAATTTCTTGCTTAGTGCAACGTCTGATACAAAATTAGCTGGCAAGTACCAATTGTTATCAGTGCTCATAAACCGCCTTCCAGTATAATTGTAGTTATAGCTTAGGTTAAAATTGTTGTATAACGCTTTAATGGAATAATTTACTTGATGAAAAGGAACATAAATAAGCTGTTTGTCTACCGAGTTGTCAAGTTCGTTTTGACCTTTTAAATTAGTGCTAAGTGTATAACTGTAATTAACGTTCGTGACAAACTTTACTTTATGAATAGACATTTGGATTTCTAAACTTGATTCAACCCCTTTATTTTCGACTTCCTTTAGATTGCTTGGACTCCATATTCCACTTGATGTAGGTTGCCAAATGATCCAGTTGTAAACATAAGAGTAAAAACCAGTTGCTTCAATCTTTAACACTGTCTGGTTCGCTTTGTATGTATAGCTCGAGCCTAATTCAAGCATTTCTGCTTTTTCTGAGTCTAAGTCGGGATTACCTCCTGGATTCCAATACAAATCATTGAAAGTAGGATAGTTGTAGTTAATGCCAGCGTTGGCTTTAATTTTTAATTGATTTTGCTTAAGAAGACCATAATGAACAGCTATGCTTGGAGATGCTAATTGTGTAGTTTTTCCTACATGAGCGAAACGATTAAAAACAGCTAACTTCAATCGTTTAACCTTTTTAGTAATTCCTAATAGCCAGGTACTGTTGTATCGATTGTGTTCGTCATCATAGCCATCTGCCTTAGCGTATTCATATTTGATAGAGATATCATTGGCTAATACAAAATCACGCTTAAGGTAGTACTTGGTAAGTAGCTTACTATTAATTGAATAGCTATCACTTAATGAATTGATATCAGCTAAGGTGTTGGTGTAAATTAATTTGTCTTTTACAAAAGCATTCACCCATTTGTACTTTAAATTTCCTGACAAACCTGACCATTCAATTAATGTGCGCAGCGATTCGTCTTGTTGATTTTCATCGTTTTCGTTTACTAACATGGTAGCTGGTAACATCCTATCACTATTAAAATACCACAAACGAATACCAAGCGTTCCTCTTTTTAATTTTCTGTAAATGGCTTGTTGAAATCCATATTGTTGTAGTTCGGCTTTTCCCTGCGTCAATATTGGTTTATCTTGCAACGCTATATTGGTGTATTTAAAGTTGTTTTTATTGGTGTTGTAATAAATTTGACTTTCCGAAAACCAAGTCTTGTTGGAAAAACCAGCTTTAACAGCAGTAATGTAGTTGTTGAAACTACCAAAAGATTGTTGTAATACGGTATTCAGCCCTTTATTATAAGAAGGTTTGTTACTTAAGTTTACACTTCCTCCTAAAGCACCATTGCCATCAATTAACCCACTTGCTCCATGGTGTAATTCAGCAGCATCAAAAAATAAGGTAGGGTAGAGTGAAAAGTCAATTTGTCCATTCATTGGAGAGTTTAGACTCACATCATTCCATAAAACGTTGGTGTGAGATGCTCCTGTACCTCTAAACGAGACTGTCGCTAATGAACCAGAGCCATAAGTTTTTACAAATATGGGGGAATGCTCTTGTAATAATTCTGCTAAATTGGTCGACTCGTTTATGATAGAAGAATCAAACTTGGTTGTTTTATAGGCTTCTGGAATTCTTTCGGCAACTACTTTTACAGGTTCAATGTTAACCGTATCTGTTGTGTTTTGTGAAGCTACAGTTTGCCACAACGATAAGGTTAACAAGGCTAATGTAGTTGCTGCTTTCACAATCTATTGCTTTATAATTTTTTGAACAGTGGACATCGTTTCAGAATAAATGCGAATGAAGTAAATGCCTGTTTGAAGTGAATTAATGTCTAATTCATGCTGAAGGGCACCTTCAAGAACTTGCTGACCATTTAGGCTAATAATGTTAAATAAGAAGTTCTCTTCTTCTTGAAAATCAAAATAGACCTTATCAGCAGATGGATTAGGGTAAAAAGAGACAAAGGCTTTATTCTTGATTGTTTTTACTGATGTTGGTGCAAAATTAATAACACCAATAGCATCTAAATCAAATCCACCTGTTGCAAAGGTTGTTGGCCAGGGATCGCTAATGGGATTGTTTTCTGAATCGTAACTCACAAAAGGTGCTAAAATGTTGCCAACAACATCAATTACTTTAACATGAGTAATCCCATTCAAGTCCAAGCCTGGAGTTCCAGCCAGTTCATTTAAGTCAAAAGGTGTTCCATATTGTGCGATGTATTTTCCAGCAAAATTGTAAAGATTGGTAGCATCTAAGTTTCCAAAACTTGGTGTTTGAATGCTGGTATCTGTTAAGGATACAGCATCAAATCGATGAAAATTAACACCATCGGAGCTCACTTCAACAAAAGCCAACTCTAAAAAAGAGCCGTCAAAAGAATTTTCAAATACAGCGAAATCAGCATCAGGGCCATCAACTATTCTTCCATTAAAAGTAAGGGTGGCTGAACCCCCGTCACCTAAGCTAACCACTCCATTGATGCCAGATTTATCAGTTGCCGATGTGTCATTTCCAGCAGTAGTTTTTCCAAAAGAAGTGTCAGCAATATTTTGCCAACCTCTTTCGATGACTGCATCTATTGCCCAGTCAACTATGATGGTAGAATCTTTGTGGATGGCGGTCGTTCCAATTTGCCCAACTGGCGGAGCATACGGCCCCGCCAGAATTTGAGCATCAAGTTTACCTATCAACAATAAACTGAAAAATATGATGATTGTTAACCTCATTTTTTGATTATTCTTTCCACTTTAACCGCTGTTTCAGAAGCAATTTTAATGAAATAAACACCACTATTTAAATGACTTAAATCGATACGATGTATGCCAGCTTTAACATTGTTTTCCGATAAAACTACCTTCCCAGCAACGTCAATAACTAAAAGAGATGTTATGTTATTTTTTAAGTTTAGATTGATAATGTCTTCCGTTGGGTTTGGATAAACAGAAAAGTCTACCGCTGCTGTTAATTCATTGATGGAAACGGCCTGATCATTAAGGTTGTCAAAAGCAAAATACGTTGGTGTATTTATTCCAAATGCCCCAACATCACTTGATGTTAAAACAAAAGTTAAGCTGTCAACAGCACCCAAAGAAGTTAAATCAACCCAGTTCCAATCCGTTACAATATAGTCTTGAGCATTATTTGCAAAACGGAAATCGGCTAAGTAAAAATTGACGCTGTCCGTAGTTAAGTTTCCGCCAGTATAACCTTTAATGGTTAATAGAAACCAATCTTCTCCATTCGTTCCATCTACTGCTCCATTTGCATCTAAAGAATCTCCAAATACTTTACCAGCAAAATCTCCATCTCTCATGCTAATTGCGGCATAAGTGGTGTTGGTAATATATAGCCCAGAAACAGTATTGTTTGCTGCTGCTCCAGTTAATTTAAGTGTTGGGAAAACACCATTAAAATCATCTTGGTTAGCAATACCATAGTTGTTAGAGTTGTTAACCCCAATTGCTGTTCGAGCAGCATGCTGATTTGTGAAACCAGCAGTTGTACTATCTGTCATACTTGAGAATGCAAAGCCTTGCGACCAAGAAGCGAAAGCTGCTCCGAAAGTAGTGTCAAAAACATTTGGGAAAATGGCATCTCCATCTGTAAAGGAGTTGTAAAACACCAAGTTTACATGTGTTCCAGATAGGTCACTTCCATCCCAAAATGAATTGGTAGATAAGGTTTGACCTTCAAAGTCTGAAACGGTTTGTGCGTTACTATTTTGTACGGATAATAGTAATCCAAGGCAAGCTATACCTGCCATTTTGTAAATTTTTCTCATCGGTTTAAATTTAAACGAGTTAATAAATTAATTAAACCGGGATGTAAACAAGAGTAGTTAGTTTGAACTTAACCAAAATTGCCTTTATTCCCGAAAGCTTGTTGAATGAATTCAACTATTAAAGGCAGGTCTTCTGACTCACTCCTTATTTTTACGTCTTCCCGAGGATTAGTCAGTGACTTTTTGTAAAAACGTGCAGAGCTTACAGCTGCGGGTACAGTTTAGGATTTACACCTAATTCCCTATTAATGCCGAAAATCGGCAACCAATAACGGTACAAATGTAGAATAAATTATTTAAACCGCTTTATGACAAATATCATAAAAGAAGTTTGGCGATTTGAATTTGTAACTTTAATTACTCTTTATTCGTCCTAATAACCATAAAGACTAACTGCGCTATGATAAATCTATTCAAAACCATTTTGACACTTTTTCTATTGTCAAGTTTTACCTTAATGAATGCACAAAGCTATTGCGTTGAATTTTCAAAAGAGAAAAGAAAAACAGTGTCTATTTCAGATAATAAAAAAGTTTCTTTTATGCTGATTGATAATGAGAACTGGGATAGGGGAGTCATTACAAGAATCAGTTCGGATAGTGTTTTTATTGAACAGCGAATACCAAGAAAGAATATCCTTAAAGAAAGAACAAGCAATTATGAAATTAATGGATATGCGTTAGGAGATTTTAAAATATTGGCTTACCCAAAAACTTCATCGGTGGTTAGAGGGACTACGATTGTTCTTTTACTTGCTACGGTAGTAGTAGCTGCAGCAGCAGTAGGTGGAGGGGCTGGATTGGCAGGTGTGGGTGAGGGCTTTGATAATGAGCCAGCTCAAAAGAAATTTTTTAAAAAGAACATTGATTTTGAAGGAGGGTGGTCTGCTGAAATAGTACCCTGCAAACAATAACTATTTCTTGTCTTCTGGTTTTATCGTTCCTCTAATATTGACTATTTTTTTGAGCATGTCAAACCAAAAGGCCGATC
>JAJCYO010000057.1 GCA_029262875.1 Flavobacteriales bacterium | reverse complement strand
TGCTTGATGATAAACAACACAACTTATGGTTGAGCACCAATAAGGGAATATCTTTTTTTAGCACAAAATCAAATCGATTTAAAAACTTTGATGAAACAGATGGTTTACAAAGTAATGAGTTTAATAATGGAGCTTATTTTAAAAGTAAATCTGGACAACTATTTTTTGGCGGAATAAATGGGTTTAACTCATTTTATCCTGATGATATAAACATTAATAAAACAAAAGCGAAGCCAATTATTACCAAATTTTATTTGTTTAATAAACCCGTTAAAATAGGTAAAGACGAAATCTTGAAAAAGCATATTTCTGAACTGGATGAGATTGTTTTAGAGTATAGACAAAATGTAATTTCATTTGAGTTTGCTTCATTACATTATTCTTATCCTTTAAAAAATCAGCATAAATATAAATTGGAAAACTTTAATGAAGACTGGGTAGATATTGGGAACAATAGAAGGGCGAATTACACTAACTTAGATCCAGGAGAATATATATTTAAAGTTAAAGTAGCAAATAGTGATGGTATCTGGAATAATGAGGAGGCCCAAATTAGGGTTATCGTAAAACCACCCTTTTGGAGAACTTTATGGTTTGTAATCATTTTCTATATTTTATTTCCGCTATTAATGGTTTATGGAATTGTTAGGTACAGAATAAATCAGGTTAAAGCTCAAAAAGAACTATTAGAAGTTCAAGTAAGGGAGAGGACCCATGAAGTAATTAAACAGAAAGAATTGCTTGAAGTGGAAAAAGAAAAGGCTGAAAAATTATTACTGAATATTTTACCTGCCGAAACTGCTGAAGAATTAAAAGCGAAAGGCCAAGCAACTGCTCGTAAGTATAGGATGACGTCTATTATGTTTACTGATTTTAAGAGTTTCACTAAAATTGCTGAAGAAATAAAGCCAGAAGAATTGGTTTCGGAACTTGATAATTACTTTAAAAAGTTTGATGAAATAATAGAGAGGTATGATGTAGAGAAAATTAAAACAATAGGTGATGCATACATGTGTGCGGGAGGAATTCCTATTAGAAACAAAAGTAACCCAATTGATATTGTTTTGGCTGGATTGGAAATTCAGCGGTTTATGAAAGATTACAATAAGACTAAGGTGAAAAATGGAGGAAAAGGCTGGGGACTTAGAATAGGGATACATACAGGCTCCGTAATTGCAGGTGTAGTTGGTATTAAACGATTTGCATACGATATATGGGGAGACAGTGTAAACATTGCAAGTAGAATAGAGGCAGCAAGTAATATTGGAAAAGTAAATATTTCTGGAACAACTTATGAATTGGTTAAAGAGTTTTTTACTTGTGAGTACAGAGGTGAGATAAAGGCAAAAAATAAAGGGCACATTGACATGTACTTTGTCCACGCTATTAAACCAGAATTATCAGTTGATGGAAAAGGAATTGTTCCTAATGAGTTGTTTCAAAAATATGTTGATCTACATATTTACAGTAGTATTCATTACCGCAAAGCAGAGAAGTACATTGTAGAAAGGTTGAAAAAAGAATTACCAGATAATTTACATTACCATGATTTGAGGCACACGACTGATGTTTGTGCTGCTGTAGAACGAATAGCACTTATGGAAGGAATTGAAGGTGATGATATCTTTTTACTAAAAACAGCAGCACTGTATCACGATGCCGGGTTTGTACACCAATATGCTAATAATGAGGATATTGGTGCAGCTTTGGCACAGGAAGTACTTCCAAGATTTGGATATACACAAGATCAAATTGATAAAATAGGACGATTAATTCAAGCAACAAAAGTTCCACAAAAACCTACCAATCATTTACAACAAATTATTTGTGATGCAGATTTAGATTATTTAGGAGGAGATGAATTTCATTTAATTGCAGATAAACTAAAACGTGAATTGATGGAAAGAGACATCATTAAGACAGATAAGTCTTGGGACGAGTTACAAGTTAAATTCTTAGAAGCACATACCTACTTTACTAAAACTGCAATAGAGCTTAGAAGGGCAAATAAATTGGCTCGCTTGGAGGAGATTAAAGAAAGGTTAGAAACCTACGATTAGAATTCCCAATCGTGGCTATCAAGTTCTAATAAGCAGTTCGTTAGTAAATCTATACTTCCACTAATATCATCTTTATTTGCCATCTCAATTACTTGATGAATGTGTCTTGTTGGTATTGAAATAGCCCCAGCTATCGCTCCTCCCGGATTCATCCTTTGAATCCCTGCAGTATCAGTCCCACCAGCAGTTAAAATTTCTTTTTGAGTTTTTATACCATGTTTATCAGCCACATTTTCCATGTACTTTATCATACGGTAATCACAGATAGTAGAGCTGTCCATTATTTTAATTGCTGTACCGTCTCCTAATTTTGTGATCATTTCTTCTGGCTTAGAGCCAGGAACATCGAAAGCTATCGTAGTATCTAAACCAAAGCCAAAATCAGGTTTAATTTCAAGAGCAGCAACATTCGCGCCTCTGATTCCCACTTCTTCCTGAACAGTAAAAACACCGTAAATATCATACGGAACTTCAATGTCTTTTAAAGCTCTCAACGATTCTATTAAAATAAAGACTGCCAACCTGTTATCTAAGGATTTACAGTTAACACAGTTTCCCATTTCTATCAACCCCCTTTCCCTAGTAATTGGATTGCCAATGCTTACTATTTTTTCAACGGCTTCCTTATTCATCCCTAAGTCAATAAAATAATCAGTTGTCTTAGGGGGCTTCGTTCTTTCTTCTGCAGTCATAACATGAATGGGTTTAGAACCCATTACACCAATAACATCTTCTGTTCCGTGTATAATAACACGTTGAGCCGTTAATGTTTTTGGATCAAATCCACCAAGCGTATGAAATCTTACAAAACCCTCATCATCAATGTGAGTAACAATAAAACCAATTTCATCCATATGGGCGCCAACCATTACTCGTTTTTCATTTTTGCCCTTTTTTATGGCATAAACATTTCCCATATTGTCAATGGTGATATCATCAACCAATGGTTTTATTTCTCGCAATACAATTTCTCTAATTCGTTGTTCGTGCCCTGGAGCACCTGCTACTTCGGCAATTTCTTTTAATAAGTTTACGTCTATTGGCATTATGTTGTTTTTAAAAATTAATATTTTGTTATTCAATATAGCTTAACTTCATCATGTTGGATTGCCCTTTTTCGGCAATAGGCATACTTGCTATATTAATAAGTAAATCATCTTTTTTAACCCACTTATCTTTTTTTAGAATGTATTTTATATCTGCAATGGTATGGTCAGTACTAATAAACTTATCATAATAAAATACACTAACACCCCATACCAAACTTAACATATTTAGTATTGCTTCGTTGCCAGTAAATACAAAAATACCAGCTTTAGGTCTAAAGCTAGCAATCTTAAAACCGGTGTAACCCGAAAACGTCATGGTAACAATTCCGCTAGCATTTACACGTTGTGCTAACCTACATGAATTAAAACAAACAGAATCAGTTATATACCTATCCAAATTATCTTCACTAGGCGGGTATTCATAATGATATAAGCTATCATCAGTTTCAACATCCTCAATAATTTTACTCATGGCTTCAATTACTTTCCCTGGATGATTTCCAACAGAAGTTTCACCGCTTAACATTACAGCATCAGCACCGTCCATAACCGCATTAGCGACATCATTTACCTCTGCACGCGTTGGAGTGATATTGTCAATCATACTCTCCATCATTTGCGTAGCGATAATAACTGGTTTAGCAGCCTTCATGGATTTTTTAACAATCATTTTTTGGGTTAAAGGAACTTCCTGAAATGGAATTTCGACTCCTAAATCACCACGGGCGACCATAATGCCATCTGTTGCTTCAATAATCGCATCAATATCTACAATTGCTTCTGGTTTTTCAATTTTAGCAACAACCTTTGTGTTACTTTTTGCTTTGGCGATAATAGCCTTAAGTTCAATGATATCACGAGCATTTCTAACAAAAGAAAGGCCAATCCAAGAGAGGTTCATTTTTAATGCAAAATGAAGGTCTTTTATGTCTTTTTCTGTTAAAGAAGGTAAAGATATTTTAGTACTAGGAAGATTCACTCCTTTGTTAGAAGAAAGCATACCTCCATGTTTGACAATGGCAACAACTTCATCTTTGTTATTGGTGCTTTTTACTTCGAGGTGAAGTTTACCATCATCTAATAGAATATTTTCACCAGCAGAGACATCCTTTGGGAAATTTTGATAACTGATGTATACTTTTTTTTGATTTCCTAAACATTCTTTAGTGGTAAAGGTTATTTCTTGATTGTATTTCAACTCAACCTCATTATCTTTAATCTTCCCAACTCTTATTTTTGGACCTTGCAAGTCACCTAAAATAGCAGTAAAGACTCCTAATTCTTTATTGATTTCTTTAATGTGTTTAACTACTTTTTCATGGTCTTCATGAGACCCATGGGAAAAGTTTATTCTACATACATTAACACCTTTTTGAATTATTTTTTTTAGCATTTCCTTAGATTCTGTAGAAGGTCCTATGGTTGCCACTATTTTTGTTTTTCTATTACCCATTAAAACAATAAGTTTTGTTTAGATTTTAATTGATTAGGATTAATATTAAAAGAAGTTAAAACTAATGATAGTGAGTTTATTTTACAAATAATGTCTTGTATTTGATTGGTTGAAGTGCTTCCTTTTAATAGCAAAAAGAAGTCTACTTTTTTTTGCTCTGCAATTAAATAACCATTGTTTCCAAGGTTAGAAATTAAATAGTATTCCAAGTGATTGTCTTCATCGATAAACTCATAAAAAGAAAAGGAAGTAATTTCATTTTTTTTATTTAGCTCTAAATCCTCAGATCTAATTAAGTCAATATTAAGCGCTTTATTAACCTCCCAACATAAGCGGTAATCTTTGGTATGACAGCTAATGCCTATCAGGGTAAAATCGTAATCTTCTTCTAAGCTTAATAATACTTTAGACATAATAGGTAAAGATATAAAGAACTCTAATAAACAGGAGGTAAAATAAAGTAAATTTATAATTTTACGGGCTCATGGCCCCGTAGTTCAATGGATAGAATAGTAGTTTCCTAAACTGTAGATCTAGGTTCGATTCCTAGCGGGGCTACTTGATAAGGCAAGTTGTCATTTTCAATCGAAAAAGGGATTCGGTCAGTTTTTTGATAGATTTCTACAGAGATTTAAAACTTTAATAGATTGAATATTATTACTCAATAAGTATAATGAGATTATTTAATTTTATAACTTGAATTAAGAGATTATAAGTTGGGAATGAAATACATAAAGGGTCTAGATACGTTAAGAGCGTTCGCAATAATTTTTGTGCTTATTGAACATTGGTGGTTGCCCATTTCTTTTGATTTCAAATATTGGATTAATGGTCTAATCCCTAATGGTGGTTTTGGTGTCCATTTATTTTTTGTGCTCAGTGGGTTTTTAATAACCACAATACTACTTCAAGCAATAAAAAATAAAGAAGCCAAAAAAATGGTCATTATTAGAAACTTTATCATAAGAAGAGCTTTAAGAATTTTCCCCCTTTACTATTTAACGATAATTTTTTTACTTTTTATTGATTACCCATTTAAAGAGGGGAGTTTGCCATATATTACTTTGTACTTAAGTAATATTTTAATATACCAAACCAAGTCATTTTTCGAATTTTCTTATTCATGGTCATTAGCAGTTGAAGAACAGTTTTATCTTATCTGGCCCTGGCTTATTGTTTTTATTAAAGAAAAGCATTTGAAAATTATTTTCATTGTTTCAATACTTGTAGGGGTTTTAACAACTTTCTATACGGTAATAATTCTTGGCAATTGGGCTGGTAGTTTTTTAATGTTTTCCTGTATGCAATCCTTTGGAATAGGAGGAGGGTATGCATATTTGAAAAATAATGACAAATTAAAACATTTTTCAAAACTTATTAAAATAAGTGTTCTTGTTGCACTTTTCTTTCATTTTTATTGGGCATTTAACCCTGAAATTGCTAACAAGAATTCTTTTTGGTTTTTAACTATTAATAGCATTATTTCTATTTGGATAATACATCTTATAATTCATAACAAATCATTATTCATAAAAAAGTATTTTTTGGAAAATAGAGTTTTAAATAAAATTGGACAAATTAGCTATGGGATATATTTATTTCATGTGGTTCTACATTTTGTGTATGAAAAACTAATCAAATGGATTTTTAATGATGCTGGAGATATTCAAATAATATTGTTAGATTGGAAAAATTCATATTTTATAAAATTGTTCCTACTATTTTTTTTAGCATTAGTTAGTTATCAATATTTTGAAAAGCCTATTTTAAAACTGAAAAATCGTTTTAATTATTAATTATAATTATATATACAGAAAACTCTAAAAGGAACTAAAAACTCACTAGTTCAGAGATGATGGTTTTTCTATGTTGTCTGATTACTATGGAATCTTGGTTTTTAATTATATTATTAGTAGCTCTGTCATTTCTGATAAAAGTCTCGATTTCGTTTAAGTGCGGACTGTTTTCTTTCAGCAACCTCTTCATTTGTAAAAACGTATAAACCTCTAAAAATAATAGTAACTTTGATTCTTATGAAAAAACATCTTTTTTTCTTTGTATTGCTATTAGCGAGTTATGGAGGTTATTCCCAATGTCCAGTTGACGTCCAAATTACAAGTGTGCCAGATGTTACGACAATTACCGTGTGTAAAAGTACTCCCGTACAACTTGAAGCAAATCCATCTGTTGGAACCTTAGGTCCTCAGTACATATGGGTTGTTGATGGAGATACTATTTTTGGTGCAGATTCAATTATTAATATTCTTGCTAATAATCAAAGCATTCAGGTATATATGGGGACCACAACTGGTTGTCCTCAGGATACGGTTTCTACATCTATTCAAGTTCAAACAGTTATCATTCAGTCATCAGTAACAATTCTTAAGTCGAGTTGCGATTTAACAAATGCAGACATTCAAATTACGTCTTCAGGAGGAACATCTCCATATAATTACGATTTGGTAGGGATTGGAACGAGTACGACTGGACTTTACAATAATGTTCCAGTAGGTACATACACTCTTTATATTACGGATAATCAAGGATGCAATGATACAAATCAAGTCACTGTTACGCCAGAACCAACAGTGATTACATCAGTTGCAACTCCAATTATAACAGAGTGTAATCAAACTTCTGCTGATGTTGAAATAACTTCTACAGGAGGTACTTCTCCTTACACCTACGATCTGGTTGGTATAGGAGCTAATGCAACAGGAATGTACAGTGATGTTCCTTCAGGAAGTTATACGCTGTATACCACAGATAGTGAAGGGTGCACAGATACGAATGTGGTAGATATTGTTCCGTTTACTTGCCCGCCACCGACCCCATCTGAAGTTATGACTCCAAATGAAGATGGGATTAATGATATGTGGGTAATAAATGCGATACAGTTTTACCCAGAAAATGAAGTGTTTATTTTTGATAGATGGGGACAGAGAGTCTACCATAAAGAAGGATATGATAACCTTGATGGATGGGATGCGAAATATGTTGGGGTAGACATGCCAGTTTCGACCTATTATTATGTGCTAAAGATAACATTGGAAAAAAGTGACGATATTGTTATGAAAGGACCAATATCTGTGTTTCGATAAACAATGAAGAGAGGGTTAATCATATTATTTTTACTCGTTTCAATTCAAATTGTTGCACAACAATCTGTACAGTATTCCCAATATACCTTTAATAACTTTGGGTATAACCCTGCATTTTTGGGAACAATAAAATGTGTTGATTTTAGAGCAGGAACAAGGTTGCAGTGGGTAGGTTTTGAAGGAGCTCCAAGGTCCTCATTTGCCAGTTTACAATTAGAATTAAAGAAAAAACATTTTAAGAATAAGGGAAGACATGCCGTTGGTCTTTATGTGGAGCAAGATGATGTTCATTTAACCACTCGAACAGTAATTAAAGGAGCATATTCTTACCATAAAAAACTGTCATCTAAGTATACCTTGGGCTTAGGGATTTTTGCCGGTGTTCAACAATATTCTACTGATGATGTTTTTGGAGGTGAGGCCAATAATGACCCAGTGCTTGCTGCGGCAGCAGGGTCAGTAATACGCTATCCTGATATCATGCCAGGGATATTATTTTACAGCAATACTATATACTGGAGTCTTTCGATTAATCAAGTTTATTTTAAAAACATAAACTTAGGGCAAGAACAAACACAAGTAAATCAGTATTATTTTGGTGCTGGACACAAATCATTGCATGGTAATTGGACTGTTTTTAAATCTTTTTTATTGAAAATGGATGTTTTAGGCCCTCCTGCTTTAGACGTAAATGTGGCATGGGTATACAGACAAAAAACAACTTTAGGATTGGGGTATAGAGTAGGGGAATCGGTAATAGCACAGTTAAAGTTTAATTTGGGAGCTTTAAAAATTGGATACGCTTTTGATTATCCATTGAACAAGATTTATGGAAATTATGGGCACGAGGTAATGATTGGCTTTAATAAATGTGGTAGTGGTGGTGTTGGAAATGGAGGAGGAATGAAACCTCATGTTTGTCCAGCTTATAACTAAGCCCTCTTTAGCTGCTGAATAATATCATCGACACCGTAACTTATTAATTTATTTTCTTTTACTAAGGCTGGCAATATTGTCAATGAAAAAGGAAGGTTTATTTCTTCGTTATCAATGTTAATGGTTGTAACCGAGATGTTTTCCTTTTTCAAGTGACCTAAGATCTGATCACAGCCACAACATTTGTTGCTGATGAATAGTTGGTATTTGAATGTACTAAGCATTATTTTAAATTATCAATATCTCTAATTAAAAACTTATTGCGTTCTAAGTGGATTAAATTTTGATCCTTTAGTTCATTTAAAACAGTAGTAACAGTTTGTCTAGATGTGGCTGTAAGGTTCGCCATATCTAAATGGGTTAAATTGTGTTTAACTAAAATTTCTTTTCCAATGGCTGTTCCTTTTTCTCTGCCTATATCAACAATAAAATCAACGATTCTTGTACGAGCATCTTTAAAAATTAAAGATTCTAACCTACGTTCAATTTTCTGTAACCTAAACCCAATTAGTTTCGTCACCTTAAGTCCTATCATTGGGTTTTTTTCTATCATGTCTTCCATGTCCTTCATGCCTAATGAGCATACAACAATGTTATTGTCTAAAGCCATAGCAAAATCATTCCTTTTATTTTCCCCAACTAAACTCAATTCCCCAAACACCTCTCCTGGATTCAAGATGGCCTTAATGATTTCTTTCCCAGAATCTGAATACGAACCAATTTTAACTCTTCCATGCTTTAAAAAAAAGATAGAAGCTGAGGGGTCTTCTGGAAAATAGATGTATTCATTTTTTTTCATCTTATTGTGTTTCACTTTAGTAGACATTTTAATCTTTTCATAAGCAGATAATGTTTTGAATAGATTAAAATTTTCTAAGTGCCAGAGGTTTGTTTCAGTAGACATAATTATTCTTGTTTTTATGATTACACTAAGGTAAACATTTAGTACAAAATAACTGAAAGTTCTAAAATTTAAATGTCTTATCTGTGACGTTGGCCTTTATTTGTTGGAAATGAAGGTTTTTTGGTTTTGGATAGTAGCTTATTCAAAATGTCAATTCGATTGGCATTTGTTAGTACGTTTTTAATCCAATTTTGGTTTTCTTTTTTGTACCAAAAGAAAAAACGATTTTGATCTTGTTTTTCCCTTTTTGATTTTGGAGTGAATACTGGTTTTAATGTGTAAGGATGATATCCTGAATAATAAATAATGGTAGCAACTGTCATCGGAGTTGGGGTAAAGTCATTGACTTGTTCCAGTTGAAATCCCATATCTTTGGTTTCGGCAGCGAGATTTGCCATGTCTTCTAACTTACAGGCAGGGTGGCTCGATATGAAGTAGGGAATTAGTTTTTGGTTGAGGTTGAATTTTTTATTGATGCTGTCAAAGGATTTTTTAAAGAGATGAAAATTCTTGAAAGAAGGCTTTCTCATTATTTTTAGAACTTCATCAGACGTATGCTCTGGTGCAACTTTCAACCTTCCAGAGACATGGTTTTTCACTACCTGTTCAGTATATTCTTGAAGATCTTTTTTTTCTGCGTTTTTATTGAATTCAGGGACTAACATGTCATATCGAATGCCACTACCTACGAAAGCTTTTTTTACCTTAGGGTGATCGGAAGCAGCTTTATATATTTCGGTTAAAGGCTTATGAGAAGTGTCTAAATTGTGGCAAATGGTTGGAGAAATACAAGAAGGACTAACGCACTTGTCGCAAATGGATTGGACCTTCCCCTTCATTTGATACATGTTTGCTGAGGGGCCACCTAAATCACTGATATAACCTTTAAAGTCAGTCATGTTGGCTACTTGATCTACCTCTTTTAATATGGATTGCTGAGATCGACTTGCAATAAATTTTCCTTGATGTGCAGAAATTGTGCAAAAGCTACAGCCCCCAAAACATCCTCGATGCATATTAATAGAGAATTTAATCATTTCAAAAGCAGGAATAGCGCCTCTTTTTCTATATTTTGGATGAGGTAACCTGGTGTATGGTAAGTCAAAGGAAGCATCAATTTCTTTTTCAGTCATGGTTTGAAAAGGAGGATTGATGATCAATTTTTTATTCCCAATTTCTTGGATTAATCGATCAGCATTTAATTTATTTGATTCTTGCTCTATGTGTTTAAAGTTGGCAGCAAATACCTTTTTGTTACCTAAGCATGCTTCATGTGATGATAAATTAAGATCTATCCAATTTTTATTTTTAGGAACAGTTGTCGATTTTGGTTGTAGAAAAGCCGTTTGTTTGATTGTTTTTAAAGTATCAAAAGGGAGTCCTTTTTCCATTAATGTTATAACTTCCCGTAAGGGTTGCTCTCCCATTCCATAAATTAATAAATCAGCCTTAGAGTCTTCTAAAATACTTGGTTTTAATTCGTCTGACCAATAATCATAATGAGTTACGCGCCTTAATGAAGCTTCTATTCCGCCAATAACAACAGGGGTGTCAGGAAACAAATCTTTTAGGATGTTGGAGTAAACTGTTGTAGCATAGTCAGGTCTAAACCCTTTTTGTCCTCCGGGAGTATACGCATCTTCAGATCGTAAGCGCTTATTTGCTGTGTAATGGTTGATCATAGGATCCATACAACCAGCTGTGACACCAAAAAATAATTTAGGGATTCCAAGTTTTTTGAAATCCCTTAAATCATCTTTCCAGTTGGGTTGAGGAACAATTGCGATTCTCAACCCCATATTTTCTATTATTCTTCCAACTACGGCACTTCCAAATGCTGGGTGATCTACGTAAGCATCTCCACTAAAAAGAATGACGTCTAACTCATCCCATCCTCTCAGCTCAACTTCTTTTTTTGTGGTAGGAAGCCAATCGGTTATCTTATGTGTACCCTTGTCCATTTCGACAAAGATACACAAAGATAATCTTGATTTATTTAGCGGCTAATTCGTTAACTACCGTCTGAATTGTTAAGGCCAAGTTGTTGGAATCTTCTGTATTTATTCTGTCATCAGTAATCTGAGCCATAATGAATACATCAAATATTTCACTCTCAATAAATTGCTTGCGAGCAGCAATTACTTCTTCAAAAGAGGTATATTTTCCGATTGAATAAAGGTTATTGTCTACACTGATTTCGATAACTTGTTCATCATCAATTTTTTCTAAAATCATGTCTACAGTTTCAATAGAAGTAATGGGAATTGCTAAAGAATAATAGTGGTCTAATCCCGATTCTTGAACTTGTAATAAATAGTTTACTTCTTTAGTTGTAATTGTTTTTGCCACTTTTTTTCCGGCTTTCTTTTCATTTAAATAGTCTTCCTTGTACTGAAGAGAGATTGCTTCTGTAAGTGGAATTGAAATGTGGTTATTGTAAGCTAAAATATTAACACCCGTACATCCTGCATTTGCAAGTAAGGTTTTAACAGAGTCAGCTTTATTGTAAGTTGTGTATTTTCCAAATTGATATTCAAAAGAACCTTGAGTCATTATTTTTCTTAAATAATGGTATTCAGTTATTACTTCTTTTGATTTCTTTATGTCAGTACTTTTAACAGTTAATTGATAAACAATACCTTTTGGGATAGCTGGGTTATTAGCTTTTAAGTTTAAATTGAATAAAATAATTGCGATAATTGTTGTGTAAGTATATATAGTTTTCATGGTTTCTAGGTTTTAAGTTTAACGAATATTATTGCCTGTAAATTCAGTAAGAATTTAATTATTATTATAGTTCTTAGAACAAAAACAAACTAGTTTGGGAGCCTCTGTATAATGATACTTATAACGGTAGAAAAAAGTTGCAAAATTCCGAATAAAATACAAAAAACGATATATTATATCGTATTATCCAATTTAAAAAGAAGATAAAATCGAACAATAATAATAATTCAAAATAATGAACTGTAAAAGCTTAGGCAATGTGGTTTAGTTAGCAAAAATCATGCGTTTAGTAATTAGAATTTCACCATCAACAATCAAGCTGTAACTGTAAATACCAACCTTTCCATAACCATGGACATAGGTTACTTCGTTTATTTCATTGGTTAATGCTATAGGGAGTTCTTTTACTACTTTTCCTTGGAAATCTCTAATTACCACATAAGCTTCCTTATAGGGAGTGTCTATGTTTGTTTTTACGCCAATTATTGTTGCTTCATCAAAAGGATTGGGTCTGTTTTGTAACAATTCAAATGCGTTAGTTTCTTTTTCAAAAGGATCTATTCCAGTTGGGGTATCTAATATTTCTCTGGAAAATAAACTTTCTATTCCTAAACTATCCACTGAAGCAACACTAACAAAATAAATTCCTGCAGCAGGAGGGTAAATGGTATCAATTAATGAGCTTGTAGTATAGACAGAATCCCAATCATTTCCAACAGTTCTTACCGCAATTCTATATTGAGGGTATTGAGTTTGGTTGGTAATGGTAACTTCAAGTCCTTGACCATTTACTGCAGTCAATGTTAAGTCGGGGGAGAGTGGACCGATGGCAGCCATGGCAGCACCAACACCATTAATCACTGCATTTCTTCCTAAGTAGTTAAAATCTACATAAAAACTATCTATAATTAAATCACTGTTTATGTCAATACCAATAATGTCATTGCTGGTATGTTGCCTGTCTGTGTATCCTGCTCCATTGGAGGCATCCCCATGTTCGTTGGCAGAAGTAAAACGCATAGCAGCAAAATTCCTTTGTCGAAAAGGAATGTGATCACCACCACGCCCTGTTCTATCTTCAGCAGACATAATCGTCAATAACATTGGAACACTTACTTGAGAGAGTAGCTCTTCTTTATACTCTAACTTTAAAAAACGAGCCAATTGTTTGTGCTTGGAATTAAACCCGCCAGCGGAAAAGAATCGAACTTGTAAACTGTCAATATCATTTAATCCAGGACAAGACGGAGCAGAAGAAGTTTGCCCACAAATAATGCCTCCAATAACATCATTATTTAGAACAGCTTCAATCTGAATTCCATTATTGTCTGCATATTCTGCAAAAGCATTTGCTCCATATAAACCTTGTTCTTCACCAATTGTTGCCATAAAAACTATGGTATTTTTATAGGTGTATTTGCTCATTACCCTTGCAAGTTCGAGGACCAATGCAGTACCAGAAGCGTTATCCTCAATGCCTTCAGCAACACAAGCCGTATCACAAACCCCTACGCATCTGCTATCGATATGCCCTTCAATGATAATGATTTTATTGTCAACAATATCAGTGCCGGGCAATACTGCAAAAATATTTCTGTGCTGATTAACATTACAGATCACTTGGTCAAATTGTAAGTAAGATGGAATTAATCGATTATCGTTGTCACTACTAATTTGCTGAAATTGATTAAATACCCATTTTCTTGCTGCCCCTATTCCAATGGTAGAAGAATTTGTATCTGCTCCTGTGTTTCTATTCCTAAAAGTAGCCAATTGATAAATCGAACACTTCAAAGAGTCAGGATTGATTCGATTATTAATACCCCTTATAATACTGTCATGATGGTTAATAACGGTAGATGAGGTGTACGTTGAAGGAGAATAATTACCCAACATGATTTGTTCGGCAATTGGATTCGTGCTGATAATGTTTGTTTGGGAAAACCCATAAGTGGTAAAAAACAACAGTAATAATCCTATTAATTTATTCATAACGAGTAGTTTAGGAAGTTAAATTTAAGGATAAAATAATAATAAAGCAGTCAATTTTTTGACAAACAATAAAAAGCGAAAACAGATAGACTTATGCTTTGTTTTTCAGCCATGAATCAAATGGAATCAATTCTGACCTTAAAGGATCCCACTCATTTTTTGGAAGAGAAAGCTTCGCCAATAATTCTGACCCGCCCATTTTAGCTATTGATTTATTACCTCCATGCTTTAGCCACTGACCAATAAGTTGCAGAATAATTTTATTTCGGGTGCTTAATGATTTCTTTTCAGCCTTATTTCGATTAAAATAACGAATTAAACTATTATGGTTGTTGTAAGCAGTTTCTATTTTGCCTTGCTCTATGGATGCCATAATGTCCAAAATTCTTGCATTAAACTCCCACCCAACTCGGTCAGATTTAAATCCGAAAGGCTTCATCAATGTGCTGGTACATTTATTATAGTTCTTCTTAGAAAAATAATAATTGGCCAAATAAAAACGATGACATGAAATACGGTGTTGATCGATCTCACTTTTGTATTGGGCCGTCACGTCTTTTATGATTTTGTTTGCTTCTTTTAGTTTGCCTGCATAGAGCATAGCACGAAACTCTAACTCTTGAGCTACCGAATAATTCAACGTCCCCATTTTAAAACACTTTTTGGCTTCTTGTGCAAAATTACTCGCTTCTACATAGTTTCCTAACCGGATGCTGGTTTCACACAGATAATCGTAAGAAGCTCCTAACCTGCTAATTCTATAAACGGCTTTATTATTAGTTAAAAGAGCAACATCATCCAACATTACTTTTTGTGCTTTCTTGTATTTTTTTTGTTCATCGTAATTTGCGTATTTGATAATGTTTAGGTAGTGTTCTATATTTTTACTATGGTGTTTTTTTAATATTTCCTCTCCATCTTTAATGGCATTGGCAAAATATTGTAACAATATTTTTTGACTGGTATTTCCACTTCTATACATTAATAGTATTTTATAATAATGATTGATGATTTTAGTTAAGCCATGATGAATTTCTATTGCTTCTAATTCTTGTTTTTCATAAAGTTCATATTCTTGCATTCCTTTTCTAAAACCTACCAATTGCTTTTTTAAATTCACCCCCTCAGTAAGTATCCGATACAATTCGTATTCTTTTGCTTTATTTATCACATCATCTAATAGAGATGACAACAATTTCATGTTCCCTTTTTTTGAGTGAAACAATGTTTGTGCTTGCGTCAGCTTTTTTCTTAAAAGAAGAGATGTTTTTACATTAACATCATATTGCTGATTTTCCAATACGATTTCTGTTGTTAGGGCATCAAGAATTTTGTTTTTCATTCTGCTTTTTAATACCCTAATTCTATTTTTTTGATCGTTCCCGAATAACTTAATGGAGGCTTCTTTGTTAGAAACAGGTTTGTTTCTGCTACTGAGAAGGGTAAATAATTCTAAGCTCACAGTATCTTTCTTCCCCTTATTACTATAGTTGGTTAAAAAATTTTTCACCATTTTTTTTCCGATTTATTCAGACTCTTTATTAATAAGCGCAAATTTTCCATTTTTAAATACCTTGAATGATGTAATGATTTGTAAGTATAGGAAATTAATACTGATTTTATTATGAAAAAAGGAACCCTTTATCACTGAAATGATTGAACAAAAGTTGCCTGTTCTACAGTTGTTTTAAGCTTTTTCTTAGTTCCATAACCAAAAACTATATGTTATGAGAACCAAAATTTCAAAAAAGACCAAAGCCATTGCTTTGGCAACAGGATTAACGTTAATGGCATTGAGCACGGTAGCATTTACCCAAAAATCTGAGGATGTCTCACCTGCAACAATGGGTTGTGAAGTCACTGGTAGTGAGGTGATTACCTATTTGGAGGGGTACGGATACACCAACATTGTGCTTACTCCTGTTAATGGAAGTACCAGGGCAACAGCTTGCGACTGGATAGCTGATACCGATTACAGTTATGATACTTATGTAGATTGTACAGAAACGGCTATTACAGGCCATGATGACATAGAGTAATATAAAAGAGGGCTCATTTGAGCCCTCTTTTTTATATTTCTACCTCTTTCTCTGAAATGATTGAGGTTTTTTTTGTCTTGATTTTTTACCAAAAGGATAAATATCGATTTCTAACTGATCAACATAAACTACATAGATTTTTTCAATCAACAAAGAATTAAATTTTATAAAAATTTAAATAATCGATATTTAATATTTTTTCAGTTACTTAAAGCAGAAGATAAGCTGTATTTATTGAAACATTTCGGTGTAAAATTCGTATCAGCTATATCATCATTAACTATACTATTGATGTTTAAATATTTTGGCGATACACATGACTCCGTAAAATTCTACAAAAAAAGTAGAGGAGGATCTAATATAGGGTGTTTGTGGTATGCCATAATAATGATGGCAATTGTTATCGTAATTGTCCTCATGTCAAAGATTTAACTTTTCAAACAATAGCGAATTCAATACTTCTTAATGCAGCCTTACTCTTTCGAATCACTTCTTAATTGCTTGATGAGGTCTTGCATCTCAACCAAGATCTCTTCCAAGTGAACAAGATCAATTTCTACATTATGTTCCACTTGCTGTTCCTCTAATAATGCTTCTTTGGCCTCTTGTTTTGCTTCATCCATTCCCGTCATAATTACACCAATAAATAAATTCAACATAATCATAGTACCAATAAGCACAAACGACACGAAAAAAGCAACACTTCCTGCTGGGTTAGCTGATGAATTGGTACAGAGAGCCTCGTTGCCTCCATAGCCATAGTTTTCGCAACCATACATATTTATGTACATCACATCAGTCCAATCTTCTAAGGTAACAACACGAAATAAGGACAGCATAGACATTTGAAGGTTCTCGAAATGAATAGGATCGTTTTCACTAAAAAAGAAAACTCCTGCTACAGCATAAATGTAAAAAAGTAAAAGCAAGAGGATAGAAACATACCCCATAGAAGGAATACTTTTTAGCAATGCACCTACCAACATTTGTAGCTTAGGTAAAGCTTTTACCAATTTTAAGACACGTAATAAACGGAGTAACCTTAATATAGCAACCGAACTTCCACCAAAAGGAAGAAATGCTGCTGCTACAATTATAAAATCAAAAATGTTCCAAGCATCGGTAAAATAGAGCCAAGGTTTTTTACCTTCAGCAACCATTTTTACAACAATCTCAACAATAAAAATATATAAGACTATTTTATTAAGAAGATTGAGTATAGATTCATGTTTTTCAGAAAATTCAGGGTAGGTGGCCATACCCACCAATACGCCTGCAACTAAAATTGCAATAGTTACGAAGTTACCGAACCATTTAGATTCAGCAATTTGCTTGAAAAATTTTACCATAGATTGATTGTGTTTAAACGACTTTAATTTCTTTATTGTCAGATGGGTCTAAAGCAGCGCTTTTTACGTCTGCCTCAGCATCAACAAAATATTCAGATTTTTCATTGTTAGCAAATGCAGCTACTTTACCAAGTGTGCCTAATCCACCACCCTTTTCTTTTAACTCATCTGCATTAGATTTAACAAACTGAAAAGGTAGTGTGAAAGGGATCTCTTTAACATCTCCAGGTTGAATGGTAAAACCACCGGGGATTGTTACTACTCCTAACTCAAATTCTTTTTCTTTTTCATCGTCTCCTCTGCCAGTAGTATATTCTTCAAGAAATTTAACTTTTATAGTTACAACTTCTTGCTCACTTTTTGTAGTCAAAACAACTACTCCATCCATTGATGTATCGGCCTTTGATACTTGACCAGGAACTTGTAGCTCTACTTTAACACCACCAATACCCAACTTGTTTTTTACATTACTAAAGAATCCCATAATATCTTGTTTTTTTATAAATTATGACGGTAAACATAGTAAAAAATAAAATAAGTTTTAAGCTTTGGGACTATTTTCACCTATATTATGAGGTTTTAATTAGCACAAAAAACCATAAGGTTTACTAAGCGATAATAAATAGCTGCCAATTGATAATCGCTTTTTGAATTACTGAGTTATTAAGATTATTTTTGAACTTAATCCTTAAACCTGATGAAGAAATATTTCTTCTTGATAATTTGTTCTCTATTGGGGAGCAGTCTTTTTTCTGTTGTAAATAAAGGGCTGCCGGAGAAAGAGTACTATTTAGTGGACTCCCTAAGTTTAGATGAATTAACCATTTATGATCAGCAGATACTTGATTCTGCTTTAGGGTTGTATCATAATTCAAAGAACGATACCGATCGATTAAATGCTTTAGGAATTGTTCAACAAAATTTGATTCACAATGATTGGGTTAAGTATAACAATTTAATTGAAGAAATAGCTCAACAGAAGCTCCAAGGAACACTTCCCCCACCCTTAAAATTGTTTTACTTAAAATATTTAGCGCTTTCTTTGAATAACAATGGGATTAATTATGCGGAAAAAGGGGAAATAAGAAAATCATTAAAATATTACCTTAAAAGTCTAAAGATAAGTAAGGAAATTGGGGACAAAAACGCCATAGCTACCGCTTATACTAATATTGGAACGTCATATGATGATTTAGGAAAGCTAGCCAAAGCATTAGAGTATTATTTTAAAGGTTTGAAAATTCTTGAGGAACAAAGAAACAAAAAAGCCATATCGGCTGTATTTAATAATATAGGATTTATATATTATCAACAATACAATTCCCCAAAAGCACTTGAATATTTCAATAAATCATTAGAAATTAATTCATCTACAGGAAATAAAAATGGGATGGCCATAGATTTCAATAATATAGGCCTCGTCTTTCAACGTGAAAAAGACTATACAAATGCATTAAAATACCATGACAAAAGTTTAAAAATTAGAGAAGAAATAGGATATAATTATGGCATTGTAGAATCATTAGTAAATATAGGCCTTGTTTATCGGCTTAAGGGAGAATTAACCAAGGCATTAAGTTTCTATAAAAAGTCACTTACATTTAGTAAAGAAATTGGACATAAAAAATTAGTTTCAAGTTTATATTGTAAAATAGGAGGTGTTTATAATGAGCAAGGAGATATTAAAGCTGCGAAAAAAAATGCAATAAGGAGTTTGAACATTGCTAAAGAAACGGAATCTCCGATTTATATAAAACCTGCTGCTGAATTGCTTAGTATTATATATAAAAAAGAAGGAGACTATAAAAAAGGTTGGGAAATGTATGATTTGTACATATCAATAAAAGACAGTATTAATAATAATGAGATAGAAAAAATTGCTATACAACAGGAGGCTAACTATAAAATTGAAAAAAAGAAACAGGCAATTGTTGTACAAAAAAAACAAATAGAAGTATTAAATGAACGTAATAAACATCAAACACTAAGGATTAAACAAAAAAACCAACTTCTTATCGGTTTAGGAGGAGGAGTACTTTTGGTTATTGTAATAATAATATTAGTTATTCTTAATCAAAAGGCTAATACTAAAAAGAAAGAATCGGATTTCGCTCGAAAACAATCTGAACTTAAACAACAAGCATTAAGGGCACAGATGAACCCTCATTTTTTATTCAATTCTTTAAACAGTATTCAGCGAATTTATGTAGAAGGGAATATGATGTTAGCCAATGATTACATGGCCGATTTTAGTGCTTTATTAAGGAGTATTTTAAACAATTCTGACAAGGAAAAAATTTCAATTCAAGAGGATTTGCAGATGTTAGAGCTTTACATGACGATGGAGAAAGTGCGTACTGGAGGACAAATTAATTATAAAATAAATGTAGATGGAAATATTGATAAATTACAGACACATATCCCACCTATGATTATACAGCCTTTTGTAGAAAACGCTATTTGGCATGGGATTTTACCAAGCAAGAAAAAAGGAAATATTAGCATTGGTCTAAAACAAATCAATGATGAAATGTTGGAATGTGCCGTACAAGATGATGGTGTTGGTATTCAAACCAGCAGAAAAAATAAAAAGGAAGGGCACATCAGTAAAGGAATGAACTTGACTAAAGAACGATTAGGTGAAAGAGGAGGCGTATTAGAAGAAGAACTTCCGGAAGGCGGAACCAAAATCACTATTAAAATACCAATATCATGATAAAAGCTGTTGTTATTGACGATGAAAAAGATGCTCGATTTCTACTAAAAAACATCTTGCAAACCAATTACGCTTCAGACATTGAAGTAGTCGGGGAAGGTGATGACGTAATTTCAGGAATTGAAGTGATTGAAAAACATCAACCCGATTTGGTGTTTTTGGACATTCAAATGCCTCAAGGAACAGGGTTTGATTTGTTAGAAAAATTAGATAAGATTAATTTTGAAGTGGTGTTTATTACTGCCTATAACAATTACGCGGTAAAAGCTTTTCAATGTAGCGCGTTCGGTTATTTGATGAAACCGATAAAGTCGACAGAGTTAGACAATGTGATTCAAAATTTAAAAGAGAAGATTGATCAATTAAAGGAAGAATCGGATAAGCGTTTAAAGGTCTTGATTGATAATTTTTCTGAGGAAGGGAAGATTAAAAAAATTATCATTTCTAACACGGAAGGATTTAAGATAGTTGAATTATCCAACATTTTTTATTTAGAAGGAGATAGAAATTACACTAACTTTATTTTGAAAGAAAATCGCAAAATCACAGTGAGTAAAACCTTAGGAGAATATGAAGACTTGCTATCAGATCATGGGTTTTTTAGAACTCACCAAAGCTACTTAGCTAATCTAACTCATGTAAAAGAATACCTTAAAGGAGATGGTGGTTCCGTGGTGATGAAAAATGGAGATATTCTGAAAGTGTCTAGACATAAAAAGCAAGATTTTGTAAAGCAATTTATTTAAACTCAACAAAGGGATTAAAAGTTCCTGCCAACAGATAATTGTCTTTAACAAAGGCAGAAAAAGTTCTCTATTTTTAATTTATAAATCAAAAAATAGAGCTATGAAAAAAAATCTACTATCAATTAGTTTTTTACTTATTACAGGGTATGCTGCTGTAGCTCAGTGGGTATCTATTCCTTCTGGAACATCTTCAAAGCGTTACTTATTTTATAAAATGCACAAATGATGATGGATTATTTACTAAAAGGTGATTAAAGAATAATCGATTAGATTTCCTGCAACAATCTCCTTTTTGTGATTGCTAAGCCCCTCTAAAACATTGTGTTGTGAGGGGCTTTTTTTGTCTAATAAAACTATTCTTAGTGTCACCATGGTTCGAATTGTCGAACTTTATGGAGGAGGATAGCCTATTGTTCTTCATGTATTTTAGAAAACTAATAATTGGCCTATATATGTTTATATTTTATAAGCAATATTTGTTACAATAGCTTCATTTTAAAAACTAAAAAAGTAGAGTTTTTTAACATTTTAGTGTTTTGTTAAGAATGTAAATGGATGAGCAACTTAAAAGCATGAAATACAGCATGTTATGATTTTTTCTAATCCTTTAGAAAGCTAAATAAACCCTTTTTTAGAATTGTTGATCACTATAAGTGTTTTTAAATTAGTAGAGATTTTAACAACAATGTTAAATTCCTAACTAAAAATACTTGTCGTGAAAAATAACTTTCTCTCCCTACTATTATTTGTGATGATAGTGCCGTTCTCATTAAAATCGCAAGTAAATCATACCCATAATATTTTTGAATCTAAAGAAACAAAAATTGAGATTAAAGAATCCTTTCTTAGAGGTTTGGCTGATAACCCATTGATCGCATCTGAAGATCTGAGTCGAATTAGGAGTTATTTTATTGAGAACATAAAAAAGTACAAGAAAATGGTGCATAGTTATGTGCATGAGACTCCCAATGTCACCATTGATATGGTGAGAGGGTTTTTACCTCAAGTTGAGAACACTTTAATAGCTGATTTTAATAAATATAATCGCTTTATTTTATTGAAAAAAGAATTGCAATCACCTAAAACTGATAATACTGAACTTAATAAAGGACCTATCGATAAAGGACCTGGAGACCCGTGTCAGAATATGGAATTTGAAAATTGTGATTTTTCAGCCTGGAATTTAACGCAAGGAACGGTTGATAATAACGCCTATGGATTTACCAACCCTGTAGCTACTACGAATTGGGGTAATGGGTCCACCGTAGGTTTCCCAGGTACTGGAGGATCGGGGTCAGACCAGCATTATATTGTAAACCCTGGACCAGACCCAAATGTGCCTATTCAAATGGTAAACCCTTTAAATGGAGGAACTTGCTCCGCACTTATAGGAGACGGAACAGGTACAGGATATTGGGCATCAAGAATAGCTCAAACATTTTTAGTAAGTGCTACAAATGCTGATTTCTCTTATAGTTATGCTGCGGTTTTGGAAGATCCTTCTGGTCATTCCTTGGGTGAAAAACCATACTTTCAGGCAAGGGTTTACGATCAGGCAGGTAATTCGATAGTATGTGGAGAATTTGAATCTACTGCTGGAGATGGATCTCCAGGGTGGGTAAATACGGGTTCGGTTCAATATCGAGATTGGTCCACTGTAATAGTGCCATTACAAGCTTACATTGGTCAAAATGTAACAGTTGAATTTACTGTAGGTGATTGCGGTCAAGGAGGACACTACGGGTATGCTTATGTAGAAGCGTCTTGTACTCCATTACAAATCGTACCATCAGATACTGTTGTTTGTGGCGCACCAGTAACACTTAATGCTCCCAGTCCATTTAATGGAACTTACTTGTGGAGTACTGGAGCAACAACATCTTCCATAACGACAAGTACACCTGGGTTGTACACAGTAGATTTGATAACCGCTCCAGGTTGTTTTATAACATTAGATGTTACCATAGTGGCAGACAGTACTACTCCCACGGCAATTTTTGCTGCGGATACGGTTTGCCAAGGATCGGCTACATCGTTTACTGATTTGTCAACTACTCCAACAGGAACAATTACCAGTTGGGCATGGGATTTTGACAATGATGGTATAGTGGACAACACATCACAGCATCCAACCTATACATTTCCTTCATTGGGAACATACCCAGTGAATCTTTCGTTGGGAGGAGGAAACTGTGGACATGACACCACCATTAATGTAATAGTTTCAGCCTTGCCAACAGCGGGATTTACCTTTACCAATGAATGCTTTGGTACATCTACTGGGTTTACTGATTTGTCTAATGGGAATGGTGGGACAATTACCACATGGCAATGGGACTTTGATAATAATGGAGTGATTGATAATACTACTCAAAATCCAACGAATGGTTACCCGGCTGCAGGAACATATACCGCGGAACTATTTGTTTCTGCAGGAGGAGCGTGTAACGACTCAATAACAATGCAGGTAATTGTAAACCCTATTCCTACAGCAAACTTTTCTTCATCAAATGTTTGTCTAAATGCGGTAACTGCCTTTAATGATTTATCTACTATTTCTACAGGAGGTATTACCAGCTGGGCTTGGGATTTTGGGGATGCATCTGGTACAAGTACCCTGCAAAACCCCACATACACATATGCTGCTGCTGGAAATTACAATGCTACATTAACAATAATATCTGATAGCGGATGTATTAATACTTTCAATACGAATTTAGATGTGTTTCCAGAACCCATTGCGGCATTTACCACAAATGATGTCTGTGAGAATGTAGCTGCTTCGTTTACGGATAACTCTAATCCAAATGGAGGCATAATTTCGAATTGGGATTGGGATTTTGAAAGTGATGGAATAGTAGACAATACATCTCAAAACCCATCAAATGTTTATTCATCTGATGGGGGATATAATGTTCAGCTAATTGTTACGACTACCTCTGGTTGCAGCGACACTATTGTTCAACCGATTACGATATTTCCAATGCCCGTTGCAGATTATACTTATGTAAATGCTTGCGTTGGTACTTCAGTTACTTTTTCAGATAACTCATCTGTCAATTCAGGAAATATTATTAATTGGAATTGGAATTTCGGTAATTCTAATAACTCGGTTGTTCAAAACCCTTCGGAAAACTATCTAAATGAAGGACTTTATGCTACGCAATTAATTGTTACTTCTGATAATGGGTGTGAAGATACTTTAGCACAACAAGTTGAGGTTTGGCCATTGCCTGTAGTTAATTTTATTCCTACTGAGGTATGCTTAAATGATACTACGCAATTTAGTGATTTGTCTACAGTTTCTAATGTGAATACAATAAATACAATCGCGCAATGGAATTGGAATTTTGATGGGCTGGGAAGTTCTAACCTCCAACATCCAACCCATATTTTTAATAATGAGGGGGTAGTGCCAACAACATTAATTGTAACAACGAATAATGGATGTATAGACTCTGCAACTATACTGGTTAATGTAAACCCATTACCAGTTCTATTGTTTGGAACAGATACTGCAGCTTGCGCTCCACTGTGTTTAACGATAAACAATTCTTCTTCAATAAGCTCGGGGAGTATTGTGTCTTATCAGTGGGATTTTGGAGATGGTTCAGGTGCGGGTAGTCAAAACCCATCATATTGTTTTCAAAACAAATCTCGTGTGGCCAGTAAATCATATGATGTTAGTTTGACGGCTATTTCAGATAAAGGATGTTCAGCATTTGCATCAATACCCAATATGGTAACGGTTTATCCTATTCCTTTAGCTGATTTTATTGTAGAACCAGAAATTACGGATGTATATGATAGGGAAATTTCGTTCTTTGACCAATCGGAAATAGCAAGTAGTTGGTTATGGGATTTAGGAGATGGTTCAAATTCAATAATAAACAATCCTGTACATGAGTATAGTGATTCAGGATCCTATATTGTATCACTTTACATTGAAAATACATATGGCTGTAGAGATACAGTTAGGCGCGAAGTAAAGATTAGACCTGCCTTTGCCATATGGATTCCAAACGTGTTTACACCCAATGGAGATAATATTAACGAAGGGTTTTTTATAGATGGTTTTGGACTGGAAGAAGTGGATTTGAGGATATTTAATAGATGGGGAAATCAATTGTTTCATGAAACAGGAAAAAACACACAGGTAGTCTGGGATGGCATTTATAAAGGGGCATTAGTGCAAGATGATGTGTATGTGTATAAAGCCAGGGTAAAAGATATTTTCAACGAGTACCATGATTTTGTTGGAAGAGTTACCATATTGAAATAACTACTATTATAAACAACTGATGACTGAGGCTATAATTAATCGCTATTCATAAATTGTTGTTTGAGGATGGTTTTAAGTGGTTTATTTTCAATCTTAGAAATCACCCAATTTTCAATGTCAAAATATTCAAGCTCTTTCTTTTCCTTGGTACACCCCTCTGAAGCTAAGCCTTTGTTTAGTGCCAAATATATTTTTTTATGATCTTTGTTGCTTGAACTCAATTGAAGTAAATGTTTTGATACTGTTTTCGCTGTTGTTGCGAATTGATTCTTTTTGCTTAATAATCTAATGGTTGTTTTTGATAAGTACTCTAAATAATCATAGTTTTCTAACTCATAATGGATGATTAGGTTAAATAACCAGGCATAGGCAATTACATCAGTTCGGGTGTTTGGCTCTTCTCCATGAATAACTTTGTTAATCCACTTTAGTGCATTTTTATAATCAGAATTGATAAAAAACAGTAACGATAAATTAATGAATAAACCATATTTATGAGATAACACGATCTTCTCTTCAAATAGCTTTAAGTAAGCTTCATAGCTATCAACAATATCGTATAACCGTTCAAACTTAGCAGTGATGATAATCAGGTTGGTTTCTTGTAAAGAAGTACCAATAAATATGTTAATGTTAGACTTGCTATTGGCATCTTTCGTCAAAAAACTTTTTAGCTTTTGTATTTGCAGTTCTGACTCCTCGTATTTGCTTATTCCATTACAAAAAATCACATAATTGTTGAGGTTCGAAATATAATTGTCTTGTTTTTCTGTGGTATAATATGGAGTGCTTTCAGAAATTTCAACGGATCTTTTACTAAAATTAAAGGCTTTTGCGAATTCTGGTTGCAAGTAATAATAGAGCATCCAACATTCATTGAACCTGATTTTTGCTTCGTTACTTAGTGCCAGTTTTTCATCTTTTAGTAAAGCTTCATTAATTATTGCACTTGCTTCTTTAAATAAGTCACTTCTTTTTTTTCCTCCAATTTTGGTAGCAATTTCATATACCTTGTGGTGATAAAAACGAAATTGTTCTAAATTGGTGTATATTTTTTGAACTTCAAATATTCTTTGGTAAGTGTCATTTATACCGTCATTATCCATGATGGTTTCTTGGTAAATGATTTTTAATTTTAATATTTCTAATAACAAGGTGTAGTTTTCACTTTGTTCAGCAAATTTTTGATTCTTGTCAATTAATTTTTTGGCCTGACCGTAAAGCGCTTTGTCAATAAGCATTCTAATGGTGAAAAGAGAAGTAGAAGCTTTAGAGTTTAATGATTTTTGGTTGTGAAATGAGGTTAAGTTTTTTAATAAGAAATTATACAGGTAATTTTTTTCTACAGCAAAATTTTTAGAATTTATAATTTTTTTGAGTTTGTCTTTCACCTCTTTTTCATTGTAGTTTTTCTGAGCATTAATTTGATCAAACATTTTAACATAACTGCTTTGTTTACTATTATGTGTGGAAGAGTTTAGTTTGAAGTACCTCTTTTCAGACTTAGACATGGACTGAATCAATTCGAATAGACTATCTTTTGCCATCGTAAAAAATTAATAATTTATTTATTAAACAGTTGAAAAACAGGTAAATATAATCAAAAAATGACTTATAAAAAACAAATAATATGTAATAATTTGATTGTAAAGCAAGGGATTATCAATGATCTTTACTTCATAATTAATTCGAACCCTTAATATGAACGTTATGAAAACCTTAATAAAGAACATCAGAAATGGATTAATAAAATTATTTACAAGTAATGTGACGCCATTTCACAGCCCAAAAAAAATGAGCAACATAGGATATTCTTACATGATTAGAGTATCAATATAATTTAATGTAGGTAGCCCTTTCAATATATTATAATTTAGTGAGCTTTTGCAAAAAAACCTCTTAAAACATATGTTTTAAGAGGTTTTTTTTATTTGTCGACTCAAGCTTCGAATTATTGAGTTTTTTGGAGTAAGATCTGAAATTCTTTAAAACAGTTGATTTCAATAGTATAAATCTTCTTAATTTTGGAAATATGACTCAGTCCAATAAAAATATAAGGGGATACGCTTTTGGCATTTTCAGTAAAACTTTAGCGGCAACTTTTTTACTCGTATTTTTAAATTTATCCGTTATCACCCCGTATATAGAATTAAGTTATGGAATGGATTCTCTTACCGAACAATCAGAAGAGAACGAAAATGAAGAAAATGAAATTGAGTTGGAACTGTTCAGCTGTAATACGGAGGCATCGTCATTGGTTTTTTTACCTACCAACAAGATTAACCGTTCTGTGATTAAAAACTGTTTCGAAAATCATTCCGAAGTCTTTACTCCTCCACCTGAATTATTATAATCCAATATTTTAAGGCCTCTATATGGGCCAAAAAAATGGCCTAAACTTTAGGCTTAAACCAGGTTAATTTTGAATCAAAATCTGATTCAATATCGATTATAATAATAAAAACAAAACATGTATAAATTAATTAAGGTTGGGGCATTCCTACTAATTTTTGTCCAAACACTATCTGCTCAAAATGATCAGATGGGGAATTGGTTGATGTATTTTGGAACCAATAAGATTAGCAATAAGTTGAGTATTCATAGTGAAGTCCAGTATCGAAATCATACAGTAGCTCCAGTAAATACTGAGCAATTATTGCTTAGAACAGGATTGAATTTTCACATGGCCAAAAATGCCATTTTAACTGCCGGTTATGGTTACGTGGCAGGACATGTTTACGAAAGTGAGCAAACGACCCCTGAATCTGAAGAGAGTCGCATATTTCAACAATTTATCCTGACCAATAAGGTAGGTCGAATTAAATTTGAACATCGCTACCGCTTCGAACAGCGCTGGGTGAATAAAGTCTATAAAAACCGTTATCGTTACCGTCTTATGTTGTTTATTCCTTTAAATAAAAAAGCTATCGAAAAGGGAACGTTATTTTTAGGAATCTATGATGAAATTTTTATCAACGATAAAGAAACCATATTTGATCGTAACAGATTATATGGAGCATTGGGTTACCAATTACGTTCTAATACTGGAATTCAAGCTGGATTGCTAAGGCAGAATGTAAATGGTTTTGGAAAAACCTATTTACAGGTTGCTTTAGTGTTTAATCCAGATTTTAGAAAGAAGGAGTGAAAATAAACCCTCAATAGAAATTGAGGGTTTATTTTCACTGCGGGCCTATGGTTTATATTGTCAAATTTATTGGATGCTGCTGCTAATAGTGCTTTAAATTTAAAACAATGAGCTATTAGCAATTACTTGCAATAATACCGTGTGTTTCTTGCTCAAATTTTGAAAGTTTTAACCTGATTTTAACCGCACTTTTTTGGCAATACTCATAATATTCTTCAAGCTCTTTTTTACTCTTAGAAAGAGACCCTTTAATGGCTTGTTTTAAAACTTCTTCATGTTTATTTAAAGAACGAGTGCTTAGCCTTAATACTCTTTGGAGGTAAAATAATTTACTTTGCATGTTTTCTAATATACGGTCTCCATATTGTGAACAAGTATTTTCGGTTGCTAATAGTAAACCGTTATTTATATTTTCAAGCTCTTCTTGACAGCCTTCAATTTCGGCAAGCATTTTAACAATATTTTCGTGTTGATCGTTAATGTTAATTGGGTCTCTTGTTGTTTCCATAGTTATTGACTTTAGTATAATCGTATTAGCTGATACAGCTATTTATTTTCGTTTGTACAAGCATCATCAGTGCCTCCACATGTACAAGTCATACATTCACCTTTTCCAAGGTCATCCATATGATTTTTTGTTTTCATTTTTTTTGCGATAAGTTGTACAACTACCCACCCCGCACTTAATGCTGCAACAAATAATATGGGAATAATGTACTTCATCTTTCTATATTTTATGAACTAAACAATCCAGCAAATCCCATAAATGCCATTGAGATAATGCCTGCAATAATTAAGTTAATAGCTGTTCCCTGTATTACTTTAGGGATGTTTAATATTCTTGTTTCTTCTCTTACTCCAGCCAATAATGCTAATGCTAAGGTCACTCCTCCGCCTGCTCCTAAAGCGTATATCATTCCTTCCCAAAACCCATAACCTTTGTTAGTAGAGAATAGTGCTAATCCTAAAATGGCGCAATTAGTAGTGATTAACGGCAAGAAAATACCTAAAGCCTGAAATAAGTCTGGACTCAATTTTTTAACTGCCATCTCTACAAATTGGACGGAACTGGCAATTACAATAATAAAACTGATCAATCGTAAATAGGGGGCATAAACTAAGACCCAAGTGTTTAATGCGTAAGCACAAGCAGCAGTAATTAGCATCACAAAGATGTTTGCTAATCCTAATCTGAAGGCAGTTTGTAGTTTTCCAGAAACGCCTAAGAATGGACACAACCCTAAGAAATAAGCTAAAGTAAAATTGTTTACCAATAACGCTGAAACAAATATCCAAATCAATTCGCCCATTATACTTTTTGTGTTTGTTTAGTTAATTCTCTTTCCTTTTTTCGTTGTGCATACCAGTTAAATCCAAGTAGTAAAAACCCTAACATAAAGAACCCGCCTGGAGGTAAAATCATAACTACCCACGGTTCGAAGCTTTCACCAAATAATGGAATATTAAACAGTGAACCACTTCCTAATATTTCTCTAGGCATCCCAATACATAACATGGCGAATGTAAATCCAACACTCATTCCTAAAGCATCCAATATGGATAAGCCAACACTGTTTTTAGAGGCAAATGCTTCCTGCCTTCCTAAGATCAAACAGTTTACCACAATCAATGCGATAAATGCTCCAAGTTCTTTATGAATCGCTGGAAGGAATGCGGCCAATGAAAAATCTACTACCGTAACGAATGTTGCAATAATGATAATGTAAGCTGTTATTCTAACTTGTTTTGGGATAATGGATTTCAACAAAGAGACCAAAATACTGGAGCATAACAACACAAAAGTAGTGGCCAATCCCATCGCCAAACTGTTAATGGCTGTATTGGTTACTGCCAAAGCAGGACACATTCCTAACACAGAAATAAACACAGGGTTTTCTTTCCAGAGTCCTTTTAAAAATTCCTGCGCGGCTTGACTTTTATTTTCTATATCACTCATTGTTTTTCAGCAACGGTTAAATCATTTTCTTTAATGTAATCGTCTATAGTTTTTTGCCAAACGGCCATTGTTTTATTCAGTAAGCGCACAACTGCTTTTGAAGAAATAGTAGCTCCAGCAATTGTTTCCACTTCATTTGGGTTTTGCTTTTCCCCTTTCTTTACAGGTATTATCTCTGGTTCAATAGCAAGTGCTGCAAAGTTGGTTTGGAAATCGGCATCTTTAAATATTTTATCTCCCAGTCCAGGAGTTTCTTTACTTTCCAGCACTTCAAACCCAATGATTACTTTTTTTGTCCCATCATAACCGAATATAGTTCCAATAATATCTTGAAATCCAGGTTCGCTTCCAGGAATAGCAAATCCAATTAGTTCTTTATTGGCATTGTAGCCCGCGTAAATAATGAGTTCATCTTTATCGTTCTTCTCCTCCTTGTTTGGATCAACAATTTTTTCAACTAACTTGTCATTTTCAAGAACTAAAGTGGTAAAAGACTCGCATCCTTCTAAGACTTTAAAGATGGCACTTTGAGTTGCTGCTGCTTTGTTTGCTTTTATCAAAGGATCGGTATAGATATAAGTTCCCACTAAAATAATTCCAGAGATTAAACCAGCAATTCCCAAAGCCAAAATCAGCTTTAAAGAACTTGGTTCTTTCTCCTCTACTATTTCAGGGGTTATATTTTCTTCTCCTTCGCTCATTAATTACTTTTTTTATGCCCGTAGGTTCTAATTTTAGTAAAACGATTCAATAATGGTGTTCCGGCATTCATTAATAATATGGCGTACATCACACCTTCAGGTAATCCTCCCCAAATTCTAATCAATACAATTAATACTCCTATCCCTATTCCAAATATCCAGGTTCCTTTAGGTGTTAGTGGAGAGGTTACTAAATCGGTAGCCATATAAACTGTTCCTAATAACATACCACCAGATAGCAGCATAAATATAGGGGATGGGTAAATTTCTGGATTGATCATATAAAAAATCCCCGAGAATAAACTTACTGTTAAGATGATTGATACCGGAATTCTCCAATTGATGATTTTTTTGATCAGCAAATATGCTCCTGCTAAAATCAATAATAGGGCGCATGTTTCTCCTAAGGAACCACCCGTTGTTCCCATTAATAATTCAAAAGAATCTGTGGCAACATGATCGAACTTCATTTTTGATAAAGGTGTAGCACCAGAAACGGCATCAATATTTTCTCCTTGAAAAAATGGTGTTGCAAAATTGGTTCCCCGTATTCCAAAATATCTTCCATCTGCTGGAGACCAAGTGGTAATGGCTGTTGGAAATGCTGCTTGCAAAAATGCCCTTCCTAATAGTGCAGGGTTAAATATGTTTTGACCCAATCCACCCCACATCGCTTTTCCCATTCCAATGGCTACAAAGCCACCTATAAATACCATCCACAATGGAAATCCAGGAGGAAGGGTTAAGGCCAATAACAAACCCGTAATTAATCCACTGCCATCTTTTAAGGATTTAAATCGATCTTTTTGTTTGTTGTTAAATAACCATTCAGTAAACATGCAGGAGAAAACAGAAGTTATCGTAACTAATAATGCAGCTAATCCAAAGTAGTAGATCGAAATCATTACAATTGGAATCAGTGTATACACCACCGTCATCATAATTTTGGGCGTGGTGTTTTTATCCTTTAAAAAAGGAGCCGTTGATACTGATAATTTATTACTCAAATCCATTCTAATTCGTTTCCTTTTCTCTTGCTGCTTTCTCTCTTAAAAATCCTTTGGCTACTCTAAAACTTTGTACCAATGGAATTGCTGATGGGCAAACAAAGGAGCAGCTTGCACACTCAAAACAATCCATCACATTGTATTCTAACATCTCATCCCACAATCCTTTTTTGGCTAACATTCCCATCATGGAGGGATTTAAAAAGATGGGACAAGCATCTACACATTTCCCACATCGAATACAGTTATATTCTTCTAAATCTCTTACCTCGTTGTTGGTTAAGATTAATATTCCTGATGTTCCTTTAACCACTGGCACATCTAAACTTTTTTGAACTGCTCCCATCATGGGGCCACCTAATAATATTCTTGCTGCATCGTCAGTTATTCCTCCACATAATTCAATAACATCTCTCATGGGCGTTCCAATAGGAACCAATACATTTGCAGGGTTTTTAATAGCGGTTCCTGTAACAGTAACCACTCTTTCTACCAAGGGTTTTCCTTTTCTAAAATATTCTGCTAAGGCTTTAAACGTTCCAACGTTTCCAACTAAAACACCTAAGTCTAACGGTAGTTTCCCACTAGGAACTTCTTCCCCTAAAATAGCTGTAATCATCATTTTTTCGGCTCCTTGAGGATATTTCACTTGAAGGGCCATCACCTCTATAGGGAAGCTACTGGTTGCAGCAACTTTCTTTAGCGCTTCAATTGCATCCGGTTTATTGGCTTCAATTCCGATGTATGCTTTTTCTGCATTGAGGTATTTGTTTAAAATAATAATACCATCAATAATCTCTTCTGGACTTTCGACCATCACCCTGTGGTCGGCAGTTAAAAAAGGTTCGCACTCACATCCATTTAGCATGATGTATTTGCATTTTTTTCCTTCAGGAATAGCAAACTTTACATGGGTAGGAAATGCTGCTCCACCTAATCCAACGATTCCAGCATCTTGCACTGCAGAGATAAATTCTTTTGTATCTAAGTTTTCTATATCTATTGGAAGGTCTTCAACTCTTTGCGTACTATAAGGATCTGTTTTGATTTTAATGGCTGGTAAAACTTGCCCGTTTGGATTATCAAAAATTCCGATATCACTCACAGTTCCGTCAACTGGAGAATGTAATGCAACTGAAACAAAACCTCCAGCATCTGCTATTTTCTGCCCCCTCTTAACTTTGTCACCTTTGTTCACTAACGCTTTACTTGGTGCTCCAATGTGCTGCCCTAAGGGTAAGGTGTATTCATCTACAAATGGCATTCGTTGCACTTCACAGTGACTGCTCAAGGTTTTAAATTCCTCAGGATGTACACCGTGATTAAACGTGTAGGTTTTGCCTTTATATGTAGTTGTCGATGACATTTTTATCATTACTTAGCTTCTCGCCATTGACGAAAGTGCTACTAATTTTTCTTTTAATTGTTGTCTTAATTGTTCTGTTTGAGCTGCTGCTGCATCACTGAGCTGCTTTTCGTAATCTTTTTTAAGAGTAGCAATCTCTTCTTCGTATTTACTACTAATTTCTTGAGTCAATTCTTCCCTCAATTTCTTAGGAATAGCTGCAACTTCTCCAGCCAATTCCTGAAGCGTGTTCCAGTTGGTTAAAACCGCATCGGTCATTTCAATAACTTTATCGCTTACCTCATAATAACAAATGCCCTCTGAATTTACTCGAATAATAACGGGAGTTTTTCCTTTTCTTGCCTTAAGGTCTAATTTCATATAGTCGGCAACAGCAGCAGTGGTATCAACTGATTCAACTGGCTTAAATTCTGTTTTCCAATCACTTTGAGTGTATGCCCAATCTGCCCATGTAACAGCATACTCTATTGTTTCCTCTTCTGAGACGGGAAGATTTTCTGTAACCCAATCTTCTTTGGGAGCTCCATTCCCTTCAATATTAATAGCTCCATTTAAGAAATTGTTTTTCTCTTCTGGATTAAAAGCAAATGATGGGAACGCTCTGCTGTTTAAAGCTAAACTTGCATACGGAGACCAATCCACATCTATTACACCATGTTTTTCATATTTGGTAGCATATAGATTAAAAAGAGCAGGATAGCTTTTATCTAAACCTGTCATTAAGCCATCAAATAAATGATCAGCATCTCCCATGCCACCTTGGAATACATATGCATTCTTTAAGGCCATAGTACTAAACATTCCAGAAATGGTTTGTGTTAAATTGGCTATTGGAGAGTTATTCGGTGAAGTAATGTTGTCAAATAAGAATACTTTCACTGGATAATTTTCTGCCAATAAGCTATTTAAACTACTCCAACCCACTTCATTTAAATCATCCCTTTCAGCAATTAATAGAATAGGGGGGATTAAGTTTTTCTCATCATCCGTTAATTCACTCCAAGTTAACTCGGCTATTTCTAAATCATGAATGACGGGGTCATATTTGTCTTTTGCCTCTAAACTAGCTCTTCGCATTAGTTTGATGTTGTCAATCAAATAACGTAACTGACCATGAAACAAACCTAACGTTTGCTCAGGAGCCGAGCCATTCCAATGTATTACTGATGGATTGGTAAAATTGTTTGCAGGATATTGTTTCGCCCATTCCATAGAATTTTCTCCAGCCATTAACATTCCATATCGTGATCTACCAACTCCTGTCGGCCCTTCAGACAAGACCCATTTTAAGTTTTTTAAGTCATCTACTAAATCTGTCTTTCTTCCCAATAATTTACTATCGATCATTTGACTGTTTTCACCTTCAGTAATCTCACTAACTACATCCTGAAAAGATAGTTTTTGGCCTTGTGCCTTTTTTAGTGATTTGGCCAGTTTATCTAAATTTTCTTTGGGTAAAGCGTTACTTAGTTTTTTATGTACGTTTTCTGATAGCGATTCAATTAACTCATCAATTTGATTGATCTGATTAATTATTCTTGGTTGTACAACCGACTCTGTTGTAGCTGTAATAATGTGTAATAATGTTTTGTAAGGATTGTTGCTTTCACATTTACTGGCTCCTGACATTGACATGAAGTAGCTTCTACTAAGCATCATTGCAGCTAAAGAGCTGTAATTTTCATCATGGAATAATCGATTAATGGTGTCACCTGAAGTGTCAGGCAATTGTTCCCATAATTTAAATTGAGCTGTAATTTCACCTAACTTTTCACTGTCTTGTTCTTCCATAGAAATGGCTTCGCTCACTTGAGCACATATTCCACAACCTGTACATGAGGATGGGTTTACTGCCAATGAAAAGAACTCCCCGCTTCCAGCATCTTGTGCAGTTGGTTGATTAAAGAATGTATCGGTAACAGCAACTGGCAGCTCACCTATTTCGCTCATCACAGCATTAAATTCGTTTTGCGCGTCTGCTAATTTCTCACCATCCAACTTCATTTGTTTAGCCAAATTTTCAAATGCCGCTGGAAGAAAATCCTCCACTGTTTTTCCTTCCGTTTCGGCAATCGATTTAGCTGAAACCTTTGCTAAATTCTTTATCATAGGAGTTAACTTAGTAATAACAACACCTTTAGTGGCTGCTATATCTGCTCCAGTTTTCATGAGTTGTTCAACACCTATAACAATTGGTAGTAATGCTGAGTGAGGGCAGTTGACAAAATTGTCACCATCTCCTGTACACTTTGTAATATCAATAATCGGTAACCAAGTTCTTTCTGAAGATTGATTAAAGAAACTTGCACTTGCACTTGGTGCTATAGGTACTGCAGCAAAAGGGTCTGCCACTAATTCACTATGATCATCGTGCTCATAAAAGAAAGCAGTATCATCATAAAACCGAGATAAACGAGAGTAATTAGGGCCCTTATCTTGATACATTCTAACAGCTAAAGGAACTTCACTTTGTTGACCTGACGAAGTATGTTCCTTAGAATTATCATTGATTGTTTCACCTGATAAACCAGGGTATTTTTTTTCAATTTCTTGTAATAAGATATCATGCTTAGGATAGCTGCTCGATTCTTTTGTGAATTCTACACCTAAGAAATATTCTGCTTTTGGTTGACCTGACACCATATGTTGGATGGCCTTATTCAAAGATCCAGTAGTAACATCTGCACTATATTTACCGTAATAAACTTTTGATTTTGCACTATCAGCGGCACTAATTACATCATAATAGAATGATGATTTAGCAATGCCTGAGCCTGCATTTTCAAGAATTGTAATTCCTTTTTTCCCTTTAACCAGTTCAGTAATTTTAGCTAATGGGAAAGGGTTAATTTGGTTGACAACAATTAACTCAGCATTATCATTTGAAAACACTTCACCTATTTTACCACCAATAGTAATTATTGCATGTTCTGATGAGTTTCCTTTTGTAGTGATGGGGTCAACATTTGTACCAAACACCATAGTAAACTCTGCAAATGCTTGTTTTATGAGCTGTGGAAGGTGATCATAAAAATATTTTTGAGATGCAGCTGCTTCAAAAGACATGGCTTCCCCATCTTTTTTGGAGCCTAACATTACTGGAATATCTAAACTATACCAGTTTGGTATTCTTCTTCTCGTTTTGCCAAAAATAATCTCTTGAGATGGAGTAGGGCAATTAATTTGATCATCAGGATCACCGAGATAATTTCTAATTAAATCGTCCGCAGGCACGCCAACTTTCTCATCATTCGGTGTATAATCGGAAATTACTATTCCCGGTATCAGAGACAGCTCGGTTATTTTATGTGCGATTAGTGTTAAGAATATTTCTTCTTGTAATGAAGTAGCAACCAGTTGAAAACAACCGGTTTGTTGAATAGCATTTATGTTGCCATAGTTGTTAATGGTAGAAAATGTAGATTCATTAACTACTCTTGCATTTGTATTAATAACCAAAGGAAGATGCTGTCTTGATGCAGTTAGAAATTGATTGTAGTTAGCGATTAATTTTTCTCCATCTAAAATTGCAGCACCTCGGAGTCCAGTAGAAACTAATCCATTAATGAAAGAAATATCTGAGGATTCATGTACAAAAACGTTTCTATGAAATGCATTTACCTGACTGGCAGAATCACTCACTGCCGAAGATTGAAATCCTTCCCCTACTTTGTATGCTAATTTTTCAATTATTTCTTTCATAATAGCTTCGTTTATTGGTAATACACTTCCTCTTCAACTCTTCCCAACGGTAAATCTATTTTAGTGACAGCTTCAAATTGATTATCTCCTTCAAGCCAAACAATGGCATCTGTTGGGCATCTTTTTACTGCTGCAGAAGTTGCTAAATCATTCAATTCGTAATTTACTACAGCTAAATTTTCGACTATCTCAATCACATCTGGAGCAGCATCAGCAGCACAACGAGAACAGCCTGTGCAGGCTACACTGCATTTCGATTCTGCTAAATCACCTTCTAATAATGAACGACACTGAACCAATAATTTTTGGTTGATCGGCATTAACTTGAAAAGCCCTTTTGGACATTCAATAACACAATCATTACAGGCGGTACACTTTTCTGTGTCAACTACTGGTAACGCATCATCACTCATCGTAATTGCTTCAAAATCACAAGCTTTAGCGCAATCCCCTAAACCTAAGCATCCCCAAGAACAATCTTTTCCTCCTCCGCCAACAACAGTTTCTCCTCGACAAGTACTCATTCCACCTTTGTAATCTGCAAGGTTGTGGGCTTCTTTAATTCCCCCAGCGCAAAGTAATCGTGCTACAATTTTATCTTCGGCATTGGCTTCCACTCCCAAGAAATTAGCAATGTTGGTGATTCCATCTTCAGAACTAACGGTACATTTAGCAGGGTTGGTTCCATCGTTAATGATGGATTCTGCAAATGCCCTGCAACCCGGAACTCCACAAGCACCGCAGTTAGCATTCGGTAATAAATCTTCTACTACATCTATTCTTGGATCTTCGTATACCTTAAATTGTTTGTAAGCTAAAGCTAAGATAAGCCCAAACAACAGGCCGAGTCCGACAAGGATGGCTAATGGTATGAGAAAATCTTCTCCCATCCTGCTAATTAAATTTTGCTGCTCTTTCGACTAAACTATCTAAGTCTGCTTCATTAGGATCAAGAGGTGAGCCAGGATGTATAATTGCAACAGGGCAAAGTTCAGCAGCTTCAACTAATTCGCTAAAGCTTCCAGCTTTTGGATCATTGATGTATGCCATTTTATCTCCATTATACTTAAACAGTTGCCCGTTCATATTAGTACATTCATTGCAAGATGTACATAAAGCGGTATCAATATATGGATCATTCGATAAGGCACTTTCTTCTTCGGCAGTGGCTTCTTCAGCCACTGGCTCTTCTGTTTCTGTAACGGCACTACTTGCCGGAGTTGCATTAGATCCAGGAGCACTTGTGGTTACTACATTACTTGTATCTAAGTTAAGTAGTACGGAGGTTAAATTCTCCATTACTTTCCCAGATTCTTCGTCTCTTACAGCTTGAATTTCAGTGGCATGCTCTTCATTCAATTGTGCAACAGCAGCGTCAAGGTCTGCTTGAAAATCTTCTTTTGCATTGGCCAATGCTTTGCCAACATGATAGTTGTTTATTCCGCTGCTTTCTTGTAAAAACCTCCAGAAGTCTAAACGTTCTTGAGTTGCCAGTACGAGTGGCCATGAAACAGCAACTTTTTGTAATTCATTGGCTGCATTCATCATCCAAACAAAAGGAACTTTTCCAACATTATCTTCAGCACTATTTTCGATGTAGTCTGTTATTGAGATTAAATTTTCGTTCCAATAAGATGCATCAACATTCATGAAGTGACCATGAAATGCAGGATTTAAAGCTGCTTGATCAGCAAAAGTGAACGGAAAGTCGGTATCAACTTTTTCGCCAGCTTCATCAATAATTGCTAATGTATGGATTGGATATTTTTGGTTTGGTTGTGGATTATTGGCTACTTCAAATCTACTTCCCCAGGAAGTGCCTAAAACTCCATTGAATGTGAATCCTGGGAATTCTCTACTTTCAACAGAAGCACTTGTCCATAGGTATGGATTATCATGTGTGCTCTGATCAACATTCAACACGTTAAAAAATGCTGGAGCAAATGAGTTTAACCCACGTGCAAAACCATCAAATAAATAGGTTGGTGTAATTGAAGTAGACTGCGCCACAAATATGTTTTTATGAGAAATCATTAAAGCGCCTAACTCAGTTTGAGAATGCACATCGGTTGTTCCATAGTTGTCTCTTTTTACAGCAACTATCTTTATAGGAATGTTGTGAGTTAACGTAGATGATAGTTTGCTTAATTCAGTTTCAAATAACTGCACATCGTCAGCGATTAAAACAAAGTGAGGACAATTACTAAGTTCTTCGGAAGAGAAATTCTCCCAACCAAAATGAGTAAAATAATCATCATGAACATCGGCCATGTAACTACTTTCAAATTCTAATTCCCCAATTCTTTTAGCAACAAATAATTTTGTCCAAGCAGAAATGTTTTTAGTGAAGCAGGCGTTAATAGCATCGCAACCTCCACCTTTCTTATAGGGTTTAACCTCGCTGTCTTCAAATAGAGATTTCCAATCTGTACTTTTATTGGCGTGAACTATTTCATCTACAAAAAGGAAGCTTGTTTGCGTAAGCATTTTATCGGCAAGTTCTAATTCTGCAATTACACCGGTTATTCTTTCAACTCTTTCTGGTCCCATACTTTCTGCTCCAGCTCCAGGGTCCATTGTAGAAATTTCCTCAATGTTCATCATAGCATCAGCAAAGTCATAAGATTCTTTGGTCTTAGCTCCACCAGCTTCAGTTGGATTTTTTTCTCTCTCAACTCTAAGCAAGTCTTTTAGCCTACATTTTAACTGTGAAATATCATAAGCTAATTTTTTTCTTGCTTGACCATGCGTAGTTAGCATTGCAGCTTCCAACAATTGAAAAGAGGTGTTATTCGAATAAGGGAGCAAAGCGCCACATGATGGCAATATTTCTTTTAATTCTTTTAAGCTAGTATTAAATTTACTTACTTCATCTCCTGAAACATCCAATTGACTTTCTAATTCATCCAAGATATTTTGGATGGCCGATTTAAACAGTTGTGGTTTATTGTCTTTTAGTTGTTGATTAGCAATATGGACAATACGCGCTATATTTTCTTTTAAGATATGAGCATCCTCACCTTCAGGTGCAATTTTCTCAAGGCATGTTGTTAGCATCTCTTTCAATGAAAGACATTGAGCGCCTTCTCCCTCAAAAGATTCATCTGCAACCCAAACAGGAAACTCTGTACCTATCAATGTATTGGTGTATAAAGGAGACATTATTACAGGAGATAACTCACCCTTAAATTCTTCAGTGCTTATTCCGCTTCTAAAAAAGGATCTTAAACTTCTCCATTTTGAGGTCATCTCATTTTCTGAAACTTCGGAACCTCCATTTATTTTGGGGAATATTTCTTTGGTTGCAGCACCTAATTTATTTGCTAAAGGTTGGCCATTTGTTCCTTGGAGGATGTCCTGAATGTGTTCGGCATCTTCTTTAAAAAAATGGCTAAATGTGCTTTTCTCTTTTGTTGACATAGTGCAGTTCAGCTTTAGTCTCGTGGTTCTTAAATAGCGAATTTATCCAGCTCCGCATTTAATGCCGCTTCTTTTTGTTCTACTGTAAATCCAATGTTCGAAGCTCCATGGTCATCGTAACAAGGAGCATTTTTGTCTTGGTAAAATAACCCCATGTAAATTTTCTCCGGATCCATGGCTAAATTTCTTGCGACAGATAAATCTGTTGGATCATGGTTAAGTTCATTTTTAAAAGTCTTAGCAATAGTTTCATCTACTTGAATCCCATTATCATGATTCAAATAAACCAGAGCATCTTTATCTGCTACTTGTTCATCAGCTAATGCTCCTTGAAAAATTGGACACCTTTGAATCACATGGATAAATGAAAACCCTTTGTGTTCGTAGGCAGCTTTAATTGTTTCATACATGTGTGCTGGGTTCCAATCCGCAGTTTGAGCCACGAATGAAGCGTTTGAAACACCTAAAGTAGTTTGTATAGGACTTAAAGGAGGAAGAATGGAGCCGTCAGGCGTTGTATTGGAAACAGTACCAACTCTTGATGTTGGTGATGCTTGTTTCTTTGTTAACCCATAAATTTCGTTGTTTAATAAAAGAACTGTCATGTTCATATTATATCTAATGGCATGAATCCATGCTCCAGCACCAATTGAACAACAATCACCATCCCCAGTTACTACGAAAACATCTAAATCTGGTCTTCTAAATTTAATTCCTTCTGCTACAGGAAATGCTCTTCCATGAAGACCATGGAAGCCATAAGTGTCCATGTAATGAGGGAACCTTGAAGAACATCCAATCCCAGAAACAAATACAGTTTTTTCTGGTTGTAGCTGTTTCTCTCGTAATAGTTTTTGCATGTTAGTTAATACAGCGTGATCACCACATCCTGGACACCAACGTGCAACTCCCTTTTCATAGTTTTCTAATGAATAATATTTTGAAGGAAGGTCTAATGCTATATCTGATTTTAATCCGTACATCTTTATCTGGTTTTATCTGAGTTCTATGCTAATTTATTTTTTATTACATCCACAATTCTTTTTGGTGAAAGCGGTTGCCCTTCTACGTTTGAGTAACAATCTATGTCTGTTAATGTGCTTGCTCTTAGCATCCATGATAACTGGGAAAAACGCCTATTTTCTTCAGTAAATTGAGGATTGTCAGGGCTATCACTGTAGTTAATTTCAATGGTCATCACTTTCTTAAAGTTTTTGAAAATTTCTTTTAATCCAGGTTCTAATGGACTTAAGAAACGTAAGTGAATGGAAGAAACTTTGATGCCTTCTTTTCGCGCAATTTCTACTCCTTCTTCAATAGCACCAAGTGTTGATCCCCAACCAACAATCAGTAAATCACCTTTTTCATCTCCATTGATGGTTGGTGGTTTTAGTGTTTTTTGGAAAGCAGCAAATTTTCTACTCCTTAATTCTGATGAATCTTGATTTTCGTTAGGATGATAAGATACATGTGCCTCTCTTGTGTGAGCAAGTCCTGTTAAAGTATGTTGCCCACCTAACTGACCAGGGATAGGTCGCTTACTTAATCCTGTTACATCATCCCACTCATATGGTCTAACATCTCCTTTCCAAGGGCTTTGATCTATTGGCGGAGCAAACCAATCTTTTTTAATTTGTGGTCTTTGGAAAGGTTGTTGGCCTGTTGCTAAGTTGGCATCGGTTAAAATATAAACAGGTGTTCTAAATGATTCTGCAAGTTTACGAGCTAAGATCACAAAGTGAAAACACTCTTCAATTGTTGCCACTGCCATTACTATTTTAGGTGCATCTCCTGGCATTCCATAAGTTGTAGAAAGTAAATCTCCCTGTTCTACTTTGGTTGGTAATCCTGTTGATGGACCTCCACGTTGAACATTTACAACAACTAATGGTACTTCGGCCATGGTAGCTAATCCTAAAAATTCTGTTTTTAACGCCATACCAGGTCCTGAAGTAATGGTGACTGCCGTTTTTCCAGCATAAGAAGAACCGATAGCAAATCCAACTGCAGCAATCTCGTCTTCTGCTTGGTGAACTAAACCTCCAGATTTCTCAAAAATATCAGCCAATAAATGAGAGGCTGAGGTAGCTGGCGTAATTGGATACATAGAGCATACTTCCATTCCTGAAGCTAATACGCCTAAGCCTATGGCTTCATTACCATTCATTACAACCATATCTCTACCTGAATTTACAACAGGAATATCATATTGGAAATCTAAGTTAGCTTCTGACCATTTATAACCTGCTCTTAATAACTCAATATTGGAGTTGATAATAGCATCTGATTTTTTTCTAAAAATATTTTTAATCTGCTGTTCACCTGCTTCGATTCCACGATTATAGATGAAGCTTAACATTCCCAATACCCACATGTTCTTTCCTTTTCGTGCATTCTTCACGACCTTCAAACATTCTACTTCCATTGGGATTTCAATCACATTGTATCCTCTGGATTTAAAATCTGCCAATGCATCGGCATACTTGTTTCGGATGTTCTCGTCTGCATCAGTAGCCCATTTGCTCTCCAATAGCATAATGGTGTTTTCGTTGTAAGCATTTTGATCGATTCTTCCGTAAGGCACTTGCTCGTTTAAAGCAATTACCAAATTGGCTTCGTTGCCAGAGTTGGTAATCTCCTTGGTTCCAATTCGGATACGGATTCCAGATGCTCCAGCTCTACTACGTGCTGGTGGCTGAATTTCTGCAGGTATAATTTCCACTGTCCAGACTCCATTTCCCATTTTGGCAGATATTGCTGCGAAGCTCACCCCACATTTTTGTGCTCCCTCTCCAGAATCACTAACAATTTCTACTATATGTTCATCGATTTTTATTGCTTTCGAAGTTTTTTTCGATGGCTTTTCCTTGGTTTGAATTGTGTCATTCATAACGTGTAATGAAGTTTTGTTGTATTGGTTTTTTTAAGTTGATACTTAAATACCATATCAAAATTAGATAACAATAAAGAGTTTAGGTATGATGCAGAAGTCTTTGGGCATGATATAAATCATGTTACCAAGAAGACAATGATGGAGATATTTCCGTATTGCACTACGAAAATTTAGACAATGATGTAAAAATTATCCGAGGTTCGAATTGTCTAATTTTTTGAAGTGGATATCCAAATAGTTAGAACCTTGTAACAAAATCATGATTTTTAATTAATGAGATAGAACCTTTTTTAGTTTTAATTATAGACTTAGATTTGCAATGTTAAGAGTAACAGCTTCCTTCAAAATTAACACTCCAACTTATTGTTTAATTACTTTAATCATCCGTTTTGTGGTATCACTTTTTATCTCTAATAGATAAACACCTTTAGGATGGTTGTTTAGATCCACTTTTATTCGGTTGTTAAAAGGAAGGGTAGCGACTTGTTTTCCTACCATATTATATAACGTAGCAATGGTATTTTCAGAGCCATCTGTTTCTATAATTATATGGTCTTTAGCAGGGTTAGGGTACACATTTACCACTCCGTTGCTAATGGCTTCGATGCCTACTGTTAGTATGGTAATACAACCGGTAGAGTCTACACAATTACCAGCATAGATAACCGCATAATAATCACCCGGGACCGTTGGTGCAAAGCTGGTGTTTAATGTAGTATCAACGATTACATTATCGTTACAACGCTTCCATACATAATAACCGTTACCAGGAACGTCTATAGTAGTGGTGCCTAAGGTAATCCCTGTATTAATACCGCCACAACCTTCACCATATTTGGCCACATAGCCGAAAAAGGAGTTCAGGTTATAAGTAGCTGCACTTGGATCGATATCAAACAATGATGCATGCCCATCTGAGCCTAAAAAGACATTGCCTAAGTGGTCTGCAGCTATACCTGCTTGTATAACACCAGGGTCGTCCTCAATTCCAAACACCCAAGCTGCTGTACCGTCTGCCTGATATTTAGCAACAAAAGTTTGCTCGTTACTACCTGATAAAGTAACACCTGGACTAAAAAAGTCACCCCCCATAGCTTTACCAGTAACAAATAAATTTCCATATATATCAACATCAATAGCCACATTATCGCTTGACCAATGCGAGGTACTGTTTAAAGAATAGCTATGTTCAAAATTTCCATTGGCATCGTATCGGATCACATAAGGAGCGGTTGAATAACCGGTATTCAATATTCCTTGCCCGGCAAAATATAGTTTGTCGTTGCAATCGTGCCTTAACACTGTACGGGGGTAAATTGAATTTGCATAATCTCCAAATCGAGTAGCCCAATCAAGATTCATATTGAAATCATATTGTGCGAGATAAATGTATTCTTGGGCTCCACCAGGAGTTAATTGCGTTGTCCCAGGACCCAAGTCAAAATCAAAAACTTCACTGGAAGAACCTGAAATAACCAAGGCGTCTTGCGAGTTAAAAGAAACTGAATGGCCAAATGAATCATCAGCAGCAAAAGGACCTATCGGTATATTGATTAAGTTTTCAAAATTACCAGAATTGTCGTAAATAGCAACATAGGCTCCTGAAACTGTATTCACAACCCCTACTCCAGGGTCCATATCAGCGGTACCCGTAACTTCTCCCGTAATGGCTATCCGGCCAGCTGGAGAAACATCCATACTCCAAACAGAAGTATTACCACCACTACCTATTCCTTTTGCCCACTGTATCTGTCCACTTTCGTTCAGTTTGGCAATAAAGGCATGTGGCGTGCAACATCCAGGTGAAGGGTCAGTAACCAATAATTCAAGATCGGGGTTAGGATTAAAATCAATATCAATGATAATATCTCCTGCAATGTATACATTACCAGCATCATCTACAGCTAATGAAGCTGCATACTCATTAACATTAGATGGTCCTGCACTACCTACATGGTAGCCCCATAGTAGTTTACCATTGTTATTATATTTTGCAACAATAATATCACAAGAGTTACCTGCCTCTTGGTAAAAAATGCTATCAGACATTAAAGAAACGTCCGAACGGCTACAAAGTGTACCACATAGGTAAAAATTCCCATACTTGTCAGTGATCAGGTTGTTGTGTTCACCCATACGCACATCATCAAGGTCGGCTCCCCAAACCAATTCAGGGACACCTACTACCCCTCCTTGCAGGTACTGCACACAACCTGAAGTATCTATACAACCTCCTTCTGTAACAGCTACAGCATAAGCATCGTTGTTGGTAGGAATAAATGTTGAATTGGTTTCTCCTGAAACATCCATACCCATTGTGCAATTATGCCACTGGTAAGTTGCCGCAGCTGAATATTCCACTTCCAGAGTATCAGAAGCTTGCTTCATTTTAATTGCAGGTTTACTAACCGTTAAATTCACTTCAACAATACTGTCGCAACCACTTGTAGTTTTAAATCGATACCGATGTGTACCCGTCTTAGCAAAAGCTGTATCTCCAATGGCATATACATCATCTTCGCAGATACTTGGGTTAACTACAGTTACATTGGTTGGGCAACTTGAATATTCAATTACCAATGCTGCCGTAGTGGATGAGTTGGTAACATTAAATACTCCAGGACCAGGGTCTACATCAATCCCAGATCGGTAATTCAAGGGTATAAATACCTCATAATCTGGTCCTAACTTTAGTGTAGCCATTGAAGTGTTGTTATTATCTAACAAGCCATGGCCAGATAGCATATTTCCGTTATTATCATAATAGCCAACATATCCATCAGATGAGTTGTTCAATGATGTAATGGAATTGGTTCCGACTGAAGGATCAAGATCTATCCCACCTTTAAAATGTCCAGCAGTAACCACATTACCATTTGGGTCTATTGCTACACCGGTTAAGCGTAAGTTTGGAGTGGAAGAAGTAGTTTCAAAACCAATGGCCCACTGGAAATTAAAATTGTAATCTAAGGCGATAAGGTGCGGTTTTTCCCACCAGTTCGATGAAGGAATAATAAAGCTGCCAGCATTGGGGTCGGCATCGTAAGCTGAGCCCATAAAGGTGCCAGCCATCATTATTAGCCCATTGTCATCAACTGCTATGAGTGGAAGGTCTCCTGAGGCCCAGAAGGCGGTATCTAACAAGTTAGCTGCTGTATCATATTTTAATAAATATACTGGTCCGGTAGACATTACTGTTGCTGGGCCGGGGTCTACATCCGCAAAGTTAGGAGAGCTACCACTCACATAAATGTTGGTTCCATGTAAAACGATATCTCCAAAATTATCCCCTGCAGGTCCGTTAATTCCAAATGACCAAATATATTGCATGTTCGGGTTCAGTTTGATCATAAAAGCACCTCCTCCAGACGGACCCGCTAAAATGGTTTGAACACCTGCGCCTGGATCGGCATCAAAATCACCGCCATGCACACCTATAACATATAAATTACCGGTATCATCGATATCCAAGTCTCTAATTCTGGCAGCAGACGTTGCATCAAATTCTACTGCGTTGATGTAATTAGCATTAGAGTCTAATTGTATAATATATCCTGATTGCTGAAACCCGCTTGGGGTAAGTGTATTCACGCCTGGTCCAGGGTCAGCATCAAAAGCCATCCCAAAAAACCCATATACGTATATATTTCCATTAGGGCCTTGCTTCATATTTATAGTAAAAACTCCTTGTCCTGCTGGTAGCGTTTTATACCATAAGTATTCTCGTTGGTCGTTATACTTAACAATGGTATAGTTAGTCGTAAACTCATCAGTTACAATAACTGCTGGGGTAGGATCTACATCTATTTCTGCAGAATGGGTGTAAAGTACGTACAGCTCTTCGTACTCGGTGGCTATTACATCATTTGCTGAGGTACTATTGCCATCAAAATCATGGTTGTGGTGCCACATGTATTTAAGTCCTTGTGCTTTGCAAGGAGTAATAGAAAGGATTAATCCGCAGATAAGGGTAAGTGTTAATAAATGTTTCATGGTTAAACTATTTTATGTTCTAAAACAAAACTATTCAATATCTATTAGTATAACCTATATCGTTTATCAACATGTAGTTAATTTTTATCAATTGGTAGAATTGATTTATAACACCAACAATTTTTAATGCGAGAGAACCAACTAAAATATTTATAAGAATAACATAGAGAGAATTGAAAAAAAACATGATTATAAAAAAGGCATCTGTAGAAACATCAATGTTTTCGGAAGCTTTAGCGTAATGTGGACCCAAGGTTCAAATTATCGAACTTATTGATGTTTGATATTCACGCTACCATACATTTTCTAAAATAGGATTCGATACTCTTTTGTAAATTTGTTGCATGAAAATTTTAATCATTGAAGATGAAGCGAACGTATCTTCTTTTATAAAAAGGGGTTTAGAGGAGCAAGCGCATCAGGTTGTTCAGGCATTTGATGGGAATTTGGGGCTGCGCCTTGCTGTTCAGGATGACTATGATGTGATTATCCTTGATGTAATTATGCCAGGAATGAATGGGATAGAGGTTTGTAATCTTTTAAAAAATGAAAAGGGTATATCAACGCCTATTCTAATGTTAACAGCTTTGGGCACTACGGACGACATTGTTACAGGTTTGGAAGCAGGAGCAGATGATTACTTGGCAAAACCATTTAAATTTAAGGAGCTTCTTGCAAGGTTAAAAGCGTTAATTCGTAGAGGATCGGTAGGAGATAGTACGAAGGAAATTCTTGGTGTTCGAGATCTAAAGTTAGATTTAAGATCGAAAGAAGTAAGAAGAAATGGAAAAGAAATCGAGCTTACAGCTCGGGAATTCAATTTGCTAACCTATTTATTAAAAAACAAAAACAGAGTGCTTTCTAGAACGGATATTCTGGAAAATGTATGGGAAATAGGCTTCGATATGGGAACCAATGTGGTAGACGTTTACATCAATTATGTGCGAAAAAAAATAAAGGATAATTCTTCCGCTCCTATTATAAAAACGGTAATAGGAATGGGATACGTAATAAAGGAATAACATGAAAATAAGTACTCGATTAGCGATCACGATTTCAATTATTACAAGTGTCATACTAGTAGTGTTTGGAATTACGGTATTATTATTTTCATCCAATCACCAGAAACACGAGTTTCAAGAGAGGTTAAAGGAACGTGTAGTAATTACTGAAAAAATCCTCTTGGAAAAGGAGTCATTCCAACCTGATGAATTGAAAAAAATGTCAAACCAGTTTCTTCAAAAGCTGCCACAAGAAACTGAAGAAGTTTTGGCTTTAGATAAAAAGGATGATGAGGAATTTATCTTTAACTACCCCACCGAAGCAAAAACTATGATGCTTAGAAATAATGTTTATTCTTTTTATGATGGAGAAATTCAGGGAGAAAGTAGGGTGTTTACGGTAAAAGGAAAAAAGTATTTGATTATAGTTACAGCGGTTGATAAAGCGGGCTTAGAGAATTTATCCTATTTAAAGAATATTATCATTTTATTAGTAGGGATTGGAATCCCCCTAATTTTCCTAAGCAGTTTCTTCATGACTCGGAGAGCATTGCTTCCAATTACCAAAAAAATAAACAAAGCCAATACCATAAGTGCAACTACATTAGATCAAAGACTGAATGTGCACAATCCTAACGATGAGCTTGGACAAATGGCTATTGCATTTAATAATTTACTTGATCGATTACAAGATTCATTTGAGGCTCAAAAGGCTTTTATTAGAAATGCTTCCCATGAAATTCGAAATCCGTTAACCACTATTATGGGGGAAGCAGAAGTAACGAATGCCAAAGAAAGAACCGCAGCTGAATATGGTAAATCATTGGACACTATATTGTCAGAAGCTGAAACATTAAATGCCACTGTGAATAATCTTCTTCAACTATCTAAAGTTAGTGGTAATGAGCTTGGAATTAAGTATGAAACAATTGATTTTGGTAAACTGCTGCATCAGATAAAGGGTAGTTATGATTTTATGAACCCAGACAATCAAATCGAAATTGAATTAATGGAGAAAGAAGATTTTTCAATACTTGGAAATGAGAACTTGCTTAAAACTGCACTAATAAACTTATTAGATAATGCTTGTAAATTTTCATCCAATCAAAAAGTAATGGTAAAACTTACCAAGGAAAAGAATTGGTTAACTGTATCCATAAAAGATCTTGGTATAGGAATTGAACCTAACGATATAAATCATGTTTTAACACCATTTTATAGAGGGAGTAATGCGATTGAAGTAAAAGGCTCTGGAATAGGGTTGTCATTAACTGATAAAATTATCGCGCTTCATCAAGGTGAATTGAAACTTGAGTCTCAAGTATGTCAAGGAACTATTGCTCGGGTTCTTTTACCTCATACATTTAGCTAAATCATTTTCTAATCTCATTTTAATGTGATTCTAATTTACTCCTAATTTGAGGTTCATATCATTGCCGATAATTAATATCGTGAAATGATGGAAAATAATAAAGAAAGCAAAGGAGTATTCTCAAATTTAAAACAAGACCTTCCGGCAAGTGTAGTCGTATTTTTTGTTGCTGTACCATTATGTTTAGGAATAGCATTGGCTAGTGGAGCACCTTTGTTCTCGGGTATAATTTCTGGAATAATAGGTGGTATAATAGTGGCCGCACTAAGTAATTCATCATTAGGAGTAAGTGGTCCAGCCGCTGGATTGGCAGTCATTGTTTTTAACTCTATTAGTTCTTTAGGGGCCTTTGAAGTATTTTTAATGGCAGTTGTATTAGCCGGTGTGCTTCAAATAATTATGGGGGCTTTAAAAGGAGGGTTAATTGGTTATTATTTCCCCTCATCTGTAATTAAGGGAATGTTAACTGGAATTGGAATTATTATTTTTTTAAAACAAATTCCACATGCCCTTGGTTATGATGCTGACTACGAAGGAGATTTAGCCTTTAACCAAGTTGATGGTGAAAATACGTTTAGTGAATTAATTAACATGTTAGATTATATTTCTCCTGGAGCTGTAATTGTTAGTTTAATTTCCTTAACCGTTTTGCTTACTTGGGAGGTTTATTTATCAAAAAAGCATAAAATATTTAAACTCATTCAAGGGCCATTTGTGGTTGTAGCTTTGGGAATTGCTTATCAAAAAATTACTGAAATATACTTCCCAGGTTTAACACTTCAACCTCTACACTTGGTTAGTGTGCCAGTTGCAGATAGTTTTTCTAGTTTTACAAATCAGTTTACATTGCCTGATTTTTCAGCCATAGCCAATTCTAAAGTTTGGATTGTAGCTTTTACTATTGCTGTGGTTGCAAGTCTCGAAACCTTGCTCAGTGTTGAGGCAACAGATAAATTAGATCCAAACAAAGGTGTTACCAATACAAACAGAGAGCTTTTTGCACAAGGAGCTGGAAATATTATTTCCGGGCTTATTGGAGGATTACCTATAACTCAGGTAATTGTTAGAAGTTCGGCTAATATTCAATCAGGAGGACGCACGAAAGCATCAGCTATCCTACATGGATTATTGTTGTTGATTTGTGTGGCACTTATTCCTTTCGTGCTTAACATGATTCCATTGGCAGTTTTGGCTTGTATTTTATTTGTTGTAGGATTTAAATTGGCAAAACCAAGTTTGTTTAAACAAATGTACAAGTTGGGATGGGCTCAATTTGCACCTTTTTTAGTTACCATTTTAGGAATTGTATTCACCGATTTACTAAAGGGAATTGGTATTGGAATGTTTGTCAGTCTAATTTTCTTACTAAGAAATAGCTACAAAAATTCTCACTTTTTTAACAAAGAAGTAAATGAACAAAAAGGTGAAAGAAAAGTTAAACTAACACTGGCAGAGGAGGTTACGTTTATGAATAAAGGATCTATCCTTAAATCATTAAACCGAGTACAAGAGGGGACCGATTTAACAATCGATATGAGTAAGTCAATAAGTATAGATTATGATGTGTTAGAGATTATTGACAATTATAAAAACACGTCCGAAGGGAAAGGAATTAAAGTTAAGTTAATTAACAGAGGAGAACTTGAAACAGCTGATTATTAATATATAAAATTGAATTACAAATGATAGCAACACCAGTTAAAACAGAATACGATTTTTTAGTTCTTACCGACTTTTCGGATGCTTCGTACAAAGCGTTAAAGTATACCATTTCATTGGCTAAATTGATTAAAAGTAGTATTCATTTGTGTTATATTTCTAATCCTGGAAAAATAGCTGAAAATGACAATCAGTTGGCAGCGATGAGGGAATTATCCTTAGAAACAGGAAAGGTAAAAAGAAAGATGAGGTCCTTGGTAGAGATAATTACTGCTGAAGGAATTAATGCCATCCCTCATTCTTCCATAGGAAATATAGTGGGTGAATTTGAAGATTATATAGAGGTGATAAATCCAGATTTGGTCGTGTTTGGTAAGAAAAAGGAAAACCCTAAGTTATCGGGTAAGATTACGAATCATCTCATGAACAAATATGCTGGTTCTGTATTGATTATAGGAGGGGATAGTGAATTTACAAGTGATACTAAGATTTCGTTGGGTTGTAACAACGAAACCCTTAACCGGTATAATCCTAACTTACTTTTTTCTTTGAATAGGCAAACAAAATCCCCATTGACTTTGTTGAAAATAAAAAATGGCAGTAATTCAAATGAACAAATACAGCTTCCTGTCACTTGGGGGAAATCAGATAACGGAAAGGAGCAGCATTTGGATTTTGTGTACGAGAATGATTCAGTAATATCTCAAGGATTGTTGGATCACTTATCTAAAAACAATACAGATATGTTATGTATTGGTAGAGGAAAATCGAAGAACATGATGCAAAAGGTTTTTGCAAATTCTTCAAATATTGCATCAGATGTTATCCAACATGTGGACATACCAATACTCTTAATGGGGAAGAATGCCTATAATTAACTTAGACAATAAGAAAAAGCCTCTCAATTGAGACCTAAATTTGGCAGGTCTCCAAAACGAGGATAAAGGGCTTTAAAAACTGCAAAACCTCCAGCAACAATGTTGGAGGTTTTTTCATTGAAAAGAATATTCAGACCAGATTATAGAGGCTAAAAAACGCTTTCATATATTTTTCAGAGCCATAGTAATACTTGTCAGCGCTTTCCAAAATAAGCATATTAGCACTATTGCTGAAAGAAGCATCAACATCCATTCTTTCAATTTTGTTGTAAAAAACTTTTCCATCTGCCTTTGTACCATTTTTATCCCTTGCATGTGTTAGAATGCAGCAATGATTTTTATCCAATGGTATAATCACTAAATTTTCACTATTAAATTGTTCTTCGAAGGAATTATTCTTGAGAGTATTATCATTTCCAATTATTAATAAAGGATTATCGCAGGTAATAAATTCAGAAGTACCAATAATTTTAGCTATGATGACACGTTTGAATTGATGTGTCTCCATAAATTTAGTGAAAGTTTTAAGTAGATGAGCACCTTTATAGTCTTCAAGTATTATGTCTTTTTCGTAGGCATGTGAATCAGGTATTGTTGATTCAAAAAGACGAAATTGTTTTGGTGTTCTACAATGTAAAGAAAGTAAACAGGATAGCATCCAGGTTCTTTCCATCATATCAAAACCATTTTTATGGGGGTCAATCAATAGGTTATATACGTCTGGATAACGATTTTCAATTTCTCTTGCATATATTCTTGTTTCAATTAACATTGGGTCGTTTCCACTATCTACAGTGTAAAAATCATCAACGACTGTTGCTTTTTTTAAGGAAATTGGTTTATTAAGGTCCTTTAACACTTCTTCTTGTTTTACATTAGCCTTTTTTTCTTTTTTGAATAAATCATGCCCACTATCTGAAAAATTCTTCAAATAGCACTTAGGAATGGTGTGTTGTCGTTTAGTTTGACTCACGGTTATCTTCTTTCTCATCATTTGTTGACTCTATATCTCCGTTTTCGTCAGCCGTTGCAATCGTTAATCTTTCAAAATTCTCATTGCTAATAACGTGAAACATCTCCTCTATCCTATTATTAATATCATTTTCCGTCTCACCATAAATATATATAGCTCTTTCAAACTTAGAGATGTATTTTTCTACAATTTCTGGCTTAATATTGCTGACCAAAACACTATATCTTATTGTAGTTTCCGTGAATTCTTTCTTGCCTTTTTCAAGCAATCGCATCTGTGCTTTGGTAAACTCCTCAACAAGTTTTCTGCATCCTAAATCATAGTTCCAGAAAAAGGAAGGGGTAATAATTATAGGTGGATAGGGCATCCAATCTTCTTTCTTTTTTAAAAATATCCTTCTACTCCTAACATCTACATTGAATTCAGATAAATTTAGAAGGTTTATAGCATTCTTGACCATGAGAAAATAAGCGACTTTTTTGTATTTTTTTCTAAGTTCAAGAAGAGAATTATCAAATTGTTCACTTAGACTCTGTATCATTATTGCCGTAAAAAGCATTGATAATAGTGCAAAAATTATAATAAGGTGGTGAGGCCATGCAATGCTAATCTCTTCAGCATTCAATAATGTCAAATATCCGAATAATCCGATTAAGAAATATTGAACCATTTTTGACTCACCTTCATTAAATGGATTTTCGTCTTTTTCAGCTAAACTATTCAACTCATTAGAAAATGCAATAGCTTTATTAGTGGGAGTTAATCGAATATCGAGAACTCCAGCTAATAAAAGAAATATTTCCAAAAATGTGTTTTTCCCAAATTTAGTTGACAGAAGATTAATTATTGGCTGAATAAAAACTACTCCATAAGACCATATTAGATTCCATAATATGGCAAATCCAAATGAAAAAAAGAGAACACAAACTATCTTATGGTCACGGAGAAAATCACCAGTTGCTATCTCTTGAATACTTGCATAAATATTTAAAATGGAAAAAAGTACAGTCACTGTAATAGTGATTTTCAAAAGAATCATTATTAGACGCTCAAGCTTCTCCCTTTCGACCAAAAATTTTAATAAATCATTCATTATATTATTTTGATTAACCGTTAATAGAATTGTTAAGAACAACTTTTGTCTGCACAAACTTAATGATAATGAGGACACTTGATAATCAACAAAGTAAATAAAGTAATCGTATTTTTGTAACAGAAGTTATGGAAAAAACACCTGAAATAATAAAGGATAAACTTGAAAAAATAAAAAACAAGGAAAACCAAAACAGGGTAAAGAAATTTGTTTTATCTGCCTTAAGTAGCATTCCTTGGGTGGGGGGAGTTATTGCTGCTGGTGCAACATATTTATCGGAAAAGGAACAAGGGAAAATCAATGAGCTAAATCAATCCTGGCTTGAAGAGCACCAAAAGAAGATAGAAGACTTGGGTAATACTATTCTGGAAATAATAACCAGAATAGAAGAGTTTGGAGAAGAGGTACATATAAGATTCGAATCCGATGAGTACCAGGATATAGTTAAAAAAGGATTTAGGGCATGGGACTCTGCGGATACGGAATTTAAAAGAGATGTTATTAGAAAACTGCTTGCTAATGCAAGTGCGACACAAATATGCTCTGATGATGTAGTTCGATTATTTATTGATTGGATTAACAATTATCATGAAGCGCATTTTTATGTAATAAAAGAAATCTACCAGAACCCTATGATTACTCGTGGTGAGATATGGAACAATGTCCGAGGTGTAGATTTAAGAGAAAATTCTCCTGAAGCTGACTTGTACAAATTATTAATACGGGACTTGAGCACAGGGGGTGTAATAAGACAGTATAGAGAAGTGGATTATGATGGCAATTTCATCAAGAATTCGTCAAGAGGGCGAAAGAGCTCATCAAACACCCTTACATCCGCATTTGATAATGTTAAGCCTTATGAATTAACCGAATTAGGCATGCAATTCGTTCATTACACGATGAATGAAGTAGTTCCAAGAGTTGAATAATTTTCTTATTTCGGGATATGAAACAACAATACAGCTAATTTTAGCTTCTTGTTTTTATCGCCTTCTATGTGAAAAGTATAATTCGTCCAACCGTCTCCCACTTTATCTATTAATCCAATATGATTAGGGTGAGCAGCTGTGAAAGATTCTATATTCTCGCTTATTGGAGTGATTTCTTTATTAGAAACAAACATGATAATGGCAGCTTTCGAGTCCCTCCATGTTAAGTATCCTAATAATTGGTTAATTGCCTTTAAATACTCCTTTTCTCCTTTCCAAAACTTGCACTCCGCAATAAAAACATTTGAACCGTCATACTTCAAACAAATATCCGTTTTACCATTCTTATTAAATGTCTCTCCTGATGCACTTCCCAATTCAAAATTTGGGTCAACGGAAAGTAAAATATGGTCACGTAATTGAGGCTCATCCATATCTTTAAAAGATAAATACTTGGTTTCAAAATTTTTACCAATATCATTTATCAGTTTAAGAATTTCTACATAATCATCATCACTCAAATAATATTCAGGAGTTTTCTTCTTAGCAACGTTTGTGGAAGCTGGTTTTACAACTATTTTCTTTCTGGTTTGTGGTTTTGGAACCTTAAAGGCATGGGATACTTCGTCTTTTTTCTTTAATGGCACCCCAAAAGACTCCATAAAGTCATCGGATACATTTAACTTACTTCTTCTTGAGTTGACGTAACCCTCTATTGTTGGACCAATAGAATTGTTATAGCCATCAATTTCTCCTTTAAGAATGTCGTATTGACGAATAAAGTAGTTTTTATCTCTATCAAGCAGCTGTTGTATATCTTCTTTTCTGTTATTTATATTGATATACCCAAATTCAATAGATTCAGAACATAACTGGAAAAAACGGTGAAAGTGACCACGAGTTAACGTTTTAAAGTGACCATGTAGATTCGGTTGAAAGTGAGCAGTAAAAACGGAGTAAATTGACCACCCAAAATACGAGGAATAATTATTAGCTATTGTTCACATTTGATTA
>JAJCYO010000056.1 GCA_029262875.1 Flavobacteriales bacterium | reverse complement strand
ATTCATTACTACAGTCGTTGTTAATAAAAAGCTAATTAATAGTGTTCAAAAAGAGTTAACTAAAATTTCTGGGGTATCGGCTTTCAACAGATCAGAAGTTGCTACGGAACTGTTAACGAATGTAAAAGATGATTTTAATTTTATTTTACTGGTATCCTCTTTATTGGTATTTATCAGCTTGTTGATTATTTATGGAAGAATAGAGATGGCCTTGTTCACTTTTATTCCAATGGTAATTAGTTGGGTATGGATTTTGGGAATTGCAGGAATGTTTGACCTTAAATTCAATTTTGTAAATATTGTTATCGCAACATTTATTTTTGGACTGGGTGATGATTTTAGCATTTTCGTAACGGATGGATTACTTCATAAATACAAGCATAAGAAGAATACATTGGGTTCTTACAATATGGCTATTGTATTATCTGCAGTAACTACTATGGTAGGAACAGGTGTGCTATTTTTTGCAAAACACCCAGCTATTCATTCTGTTTCAGTAATAAGTGTTTTGGGAATCCTGTGTGTATTATTAGTTTCAATTGTCGTTCAACCGTTCTTGTTTGACTTATTTATACAAAAGAGGGTAGACAAAAGGAAAACCCCATTATCATTAATTGCATTTATAATTTCTGTATTTGAATTTTCATGGTTTGTATTTGGGTGTTTAGTTTCTTATGTAGTATTGGCTATATTAATTCTTTTACCACTTCCCAAAAAGAATAAAAGGTATATACTCAATTCTGTACTATCATATTCTGCTTGGAGTGTAATGTATTCTGCATTACATGTCAGGAAGAAGCTGAATAAAGAACAGTTAGATTTAAAAAAACCATCAATAATTATTACCAATCATACCTCATTTTTAGATATACTGATGACTTTGGCAATAAGCCCTAAGATTATTATAGTAGTTAAGGATTGGGTGTATAAGTCCGCATTATTTGGACCTATAGTGAGATACGCAGGCTTTATATACATAGGAGATGGGCCTGAAGAAAATCTAAAAATGATAAAGGATAGGATTAGAGACGGGTATTCAATTTTAATTTTCCCAGAAGGATCTCGTTCTAAAGATGATAAGATTAGAAGGTTTCATAAAGGGGCTTTCTTTTTAGCTAAAGAATTGAACTTAGATATTACACCTTTGTTGACATATGGAACTTCTTATGTCTTACCAAAAACAGAATATTTTGTTAAGCATGGAAACATTCACCTGAAGTTTTTACCAAGAATTAAAGCGGAAGATTTATCGTGGGGAGATACCTTTGGAAAACGGACTAAATCTATTTCAAAGTACTTTAAGGAAGAATATTTAACGTTTAAAAATGAAGAGGAAACAGGTAAAGTATTGTTTCATCGTGTTTTTGCCAATTACGTTTATAAAGGACCTTTGTTGGAATGGTATTTAAAGATCAAATGGAAATTTGAATCTGCCAATTATGAGCATTACAATAGATTATTAGGAGGGAAGGAGAAGATAATGGACGTTGGTTGTGGTTATGGTTATCTATCTTACTTTTTATATTATAAGGACGAGAACAGAGAAATAATAGGTGTTGATTATGATGAAGAGAAAATAGGAATTGCTAACAATGGATTTGATAAAACGGAGAAGTTGACATTTAAATATGTAGACATAACTACGCACCAGTTTAACCAACTTGATGGGATAGTATTGAATGATGTGTTACATTACTTTTCAGAAGAAAAACAACTTCAATTACTCGAAAAAAGTGCATTGTCTTTAAGGGATGGGGGAATTATTTTGATAAGAGATGGGATTACTGATTTTAAAGAGAGACATGAAAAGACAAAAAAAACAGAATTGTTTTCTACCAAGATATTAGGCTTTAATAAAAAACAAGAGAGTTTTCATTTCTTTTCATCAGAATATATTCGCAACTTCGCAAAACAGTTTAACTTATCAGTGCAAATGGAGGAACAATCAAGTAAAACTTCCAATGTGCTTTTTATTTTGAAGAAACAATAAATGCCATTAGAAGATAAAGAATATGACTTTGTAATTATTGGAAGTGGACTTGGGGGATTAGAGTGTGCTTATATTTTAGCAGAAGAAGGACATAGTGTTGTGGTTCTTGAAAAAAATCATCAAATAGGCGGAAACTTACAAGTATTTAGTAGGGATAAGAGTATTTTCGATACTGGAGTGCATTACATTGGTAGTCTTAATGAAGGAGAGAACTTGGATCAATTTTTTAAGTATTTCGGCATGCGAGATAGCTTAAAATGGAAGCGAATGGATGAAGATTGTTTTGACTTAATACGGATCAATGGGAAAGAGTTTAAACATGCACAAGGGTATGAAAGGTTTATAGAAACCTTGGTTGTGGACTTCCCAGATGAAAGGGCTGCAATTGAGAAATATTGTGATGAAATAAAATCTTTGTGTGATAATTTCCCGTTGTATAATCTTAAATCAATTACAAAGGATAACCTTTTCGGTGACATTGACATGCTAAGCCTTAATGCTTATGATGTTATCGCTTCTTTTACATCAAATACCTTGTTGCAAAATGTATTGGCAGGTTCTAATGCACTTTATGCAGGAGAAAAGGAAACAACACCTTGGTTTATTCATGCCTTAATTATGAACAGTTATTTAACCGGAGCTTATCGTTTAAAAGATGGAGGGTCTCAAATATCCATTCATTTGAGCAAAGCGATTAGAGCTTTTGGTGGTGAAGTTTTAAGGAGAAAAGTAGTTACAGGCGCTAATTTTCATGAGGATGGAAAAATTAAAGAAGTCGTACTAAGTGATGGAGCAACGGTAAGGGGGAAGAATTTTATTTCTAATGTACACCCCGCTGTAACAATTGACATATTTGGAGAGGATCGATTCTTAAAGCCTTATGTAAGAAGGGTTAGGGGATTGCGTAATACAAAATCTTCGTTTATCGTTCACATTGTTTTAAAGGAGAATACTTTTAAATACATGAATTATAATACCTACCAAATTAATGACAATGATGTTTGGGACGGCCTTGAGTATACGCAAGAAGATTGGCCTAAAGGTGTGTTTATGTGTACCCCGGCAACCTCGAAAAGTGACGAATATGCAGATTGCATAACAGTAATGGCTTATATGGATTATAAGGAAGTAGAACAATGGGCTGATACATTTAATACGGTTGCAGAGAAAGGAGTAAGGGGAGAAGAATATGAAGCATTTAAACGAGCTAAAGAAGATAAACTTATTCAAGAATTAGAAAAAACAGATCCCGATATTAGAGAAAAAATAGTGTCGGTGCATAGCACAACTCCTTTAACCTTTAGGGATTATATAGGTGATAAAACAGGAGCACTTTATGGTATTGTTAAGGATAGTAATGAACCTATGCGATCTGTTATTAATCCAAAAACGAGAATTAAAAACCTGTCTTTAACGGGACAGAACATTATACTGCATGGAGTTTTAGGAGCAACTATAGGTGCATTTGTAACTTGCTTTAATTATGTTGATAAGCATAAGCTGATTGATAAGGTAAGAAGTAGTTAGTTTAATTCTTAATTTGTCTACATCTCAGAATGGTGTGATAGCTATTCCCTACAAGCGGAAATTCTTCTACAACTTCAAACCCTGCTTCTTTTACTAAATCATACATTACTTTAATACTATACATTTTACTATTACCATTAGCAATGGTCGTAAAGTATAAGGATGTTCCGGTCAAGCAGTATTCCGCTGCTTTGTATTCTTGATTATCATAAAAAGGCTCCATGATGTAAACATTTGTGTTCTCATCAGAAGCTTGGTGTACATTTTTTAGAATGCTTAGAATTTCTTCTTTAGAAAAACAATCTAAAAATTGACTCATCCAGAAAGTATCAGCTCCTTTCGGAATTTTCTGAAAATCATCTAATAAATCGATTTGATGAAAATCAATCCGATCGGTTAAGTTCTTTTCTTCAGCATTCTTTTTGGCAACATTAAGTTGACCGGGTAAATCAAGAATCTTCACTTTTACATTTTCGTCATAATCACAGCATGCAAAAGCCCATTTCCCTGTATTTCCGCCAACATCAAAAATATATTGTGGGTTGCTTTCATTTACAATTTTAAGTGCATAAGGAAAAGCATCATCAGAGTAAAAATGATCAAATTCGAACCAAGATTTTTTTACTTGATCAGGTAAATCAGCTAATCCTTCATAAACCGTTTTCCAATTTCCAAATACTTTTAATCCCTCAGGTTTCCCACTTTTAATACTTTCTGTTAGTGATTTTACTCCATCATAGCAAACATCATCAACATAATTTATATTAACATCGGTTAATCTATCTTTCAGAATAAAATAACCAACCTTTGTCAGTTTTACAGTATCCGTGTCTAAGTATTCAACAACACCAGAAACATCAGCAGCTTCTAATAACACTCTAACACCATATTCTGTTAGATTTAAATCTTTAGAAATAGCATAAATGTTAGTGCCATTACGCTTAGACGAAATGTATTTTAGGATACCTAATTTTCTTAATGCCACCATGCATTGGAAATAGATAGGTGCAAAAGCTAATTTTTGTGCTTCGTATTTTGCTTCAACAGCACTTAAGGAGTTTGTCATATTTCTTTAATAGTTATTTTGAGTTCTCCTTTTAAATAGGTAGATTTAGTGACAAAATTAATTAATCTTATGAAAAAGGCAGCCTTATTTACGGCATTATTAATTAGTATCAATTTAGTATTTAGTCAGGAAAAATTGCCATTCGAAAAAATTCAAATAGGCGAGCCTTATACTGTCATAGATGCCTTAACCAAAAAGTATATAACATCTAAGGAAAAAATCCTTACAATTAAGCGTAGTTACACACGAGGAAAATACTCTTATACGTTACAAACTTTTAATAGTAATACTTTAGCTCAGGAAAAAATAAATGTATTTGATGATTTTCCAAAATGGTATCAAGAAGAAGGTATTATTAAATTGAATGATAGAGTTTTTATATTTTATTCATTGTGGGAGAAGTCTAATTCAAAAAATCAACTTTTTGTACGAGAAATTGATGTTGAAAATTGTTCTTTTTCTGCAGCAAAATTAGTTTTTGAAATTAAAGGTAGGCTTACAGGCGAGGATATAGGCTTTGTACTAACGGAAGAAGGAACAGTAAACGCGAGGGACAAGTTTGACTTTTATGTATCTAATAATAATAGTAAATTATTGATACAATATAAAAAGATGTATGATGCTGAAAGTGATTCGAAAAATAAAGATTTAATTGGGCTCAAGGTATTTGATGAAAATATAGACTTTTTATGGGGAAAAGAGATTAAGATACCTTTTGTATAGGATGTAAAAGGTTATATAGATTATGTAATAAGTGATAAAGGAAATATAGCGATAGCTAAAATTGTTTACCAGAATCAAGCTAAATCTAATAGCGAAAATAGTTATGAAATTATGATAACGGATGTGGAGAATCGAAAGGATGTTACTTTTAAGAAGAAAATAACATTAAGAAAGGGGATTGATCCGGCTAGTTTGAAATTATTTGAACTTGAAAATGGAAAGATTGTTTGTGTCGGATATTATTCTTATGGTGATAGAAAAGTTGATAAAAATTATAAAGATTATTCTAAAAGAGGTAAAATATTTTTTAATGCAATAGGAGTTTTCAAGTTTGATTTAGTAAACAATACAGAAGAAGTTAAGGTTGATTATCATGATATCCCTAAAGAAATAATTAACCAAAATTTAAACAGGAGTATATTTAATAAAAATAAGTTAAAAGAGAAAAAAGGAGAGGTGTTTGGAATCCCTAATTTTGCTTTTGACACTTATCATAAGAATAATGATGGTAGTATTGTGTTAATAGGTGAGCAATTTAAAATTGCAAGAGGACGTGAAAGCTATGAAAAAATATATAAATACGGTGATGTTCTAATTACCAAAGTAAATAGAGATGGTTCTTTAGCTTGGATGAAAAAATTAGCTAAAAAGCAGCAAAGTGCCCGTGATAAAGGAGATTTATCAGTCAAATTGATTAAAGGGAAAGACGATTTATATTTGTTGTATATGGATGAGATTGGCAATCTTGATATAGATTTACTTAAAGAACCTTCTCGTTATGTAGCTGGTGGAGGTTTTTTGACAGCCTATAAAATTCATTATAATTCAGGTGATGCAAAGAAAATTTCTTTGCTTGATACACGAAAAGTGAAAGGTGTAAAAACGAGTCAATTTGCCTTGTCAAGAGTTTCATCAAATACCAATGACGAATTTATACTTGAAGTGTATAAAAAGAAAAAAGAAGATATTTTAATTAAAGTGGAGTTGAAGTAATTAAACATAAACCAATTTCTCTGGCTTTCTTTTTTCTTGCTTAAATACTTGTTTGTTTAAAGCCTCTTCGGTAATGTAACGGATATCTGGTGTTACCCTTAATTTAGATTTGTAGAGGGATTTAATTTTTTGATCAAATGCTGTATTGTCTATATTGTTAGGTAAAACAATGGTAATGTGGTCATTTCCAAACTCATTCTTGGATATTTCCACCTGATACAAGTCAATTTCACTCATCATATCCAATACATCGAATATTGCAGGAGGAAACAATGTCGTTCCTTTGAACTTAATCATTTGTTGTTTTCTACCCATTACAGGACCTAAGCGAGTGGTACTTCTACCGCAACCACATTTATCATAATAAACATGGCACAAATCACCCGTTCTGTAGCGCAATACTGGCATTCCTTCTACACCAAGAGTAGTTACAATTACTTCTCCCAAGGCCCCGTTTTCAACTACTTTCCCGTTTTCATCTACCACTTCCAGCACCAAAAGGTCTGGGTTTAAATGTCCTCCGGTACCTTCAGTACATTCCGTAAATGCAGCTCCCATTTCTGTTGAGGCATAGGTCGAGTATAGATTGACATCCCATTGCGACACTATTCTTTTACCCAATTCATTAAGGTTAAAATCTTGGTTACGGATAGGTTCTCCTATACATATTATAGATTTTATACTTGTATTCTTATAATCTATGTTATGCGCTTTCGCGAATTCAATTAGTTTAGGAATAAATGAAGGAATAGCAATTAATATAGTAGGAGAGAAGCGCTGAATGGATTCCCATTGTAAAAAAGGAGCTCCAGGCCCTGTTCGCACAATTCCAGCGCCCATTTTACTGATCCCTAACTGGTAAGCTAAACCGGCCATAAAACGTTTGTCTATGGTGGTCATTAATTGATAAATATCCTCGGTAGAACCACCAGCACATTTTAATGCCCTAGCTTCATTATCGGCTAATCGATCAATATCCTTAGCGGTTAGGTAAAAAGTGATGGGGTCACTTAATGTTCCAGAAGTGGTAACAAAATCGGCAACTTGCTTCTTGTCAACGCAAAGAAAATCATCATTAAAATTAGCGAGGTCATCTTTGGTCGTAAACGGTATTTGCGCTAAATCTTCAAATGAAGTAATAAGGTTGATGTCAATGTTATTCTCTGAAAATAAACGTTGGTAAAATTTGGAATGGTCTTTCAAATAGTTCAATAAACGTTGCAGTTTATTTAGCTGAGTTTCTGTTACCTTTTCCATGGAGTTATTCGGTTAGCTTATTTTGGCAAGATACAATTTTCTCTTTAATCATGTTCGACTCATCAATAGATGCCAAACTATAGGTCAGCGACTTTTCGTATAATTCAATTGCTTTTTCGTAGTCTGTATTCTTTTCGTGGTAATCGCCTAAGACCATGTATGTGATATAGCTGTTTGGATTGGTAAATATAAATTGCTGCTCTTGTTTTTCGGTCATAGAGAACGGAATACCTATCATTACATATTTTTGAATGTGTTGCTTAATCTTTTTGTATACCTCATATTTTTTGTGGTTAACTGTTCCTAAAAAAGGATCAGCTTTTACGGTTAAAGAATCGACATTAGAGAAGTTAGCCGAGCCATTAAACACGGTGTTCAAGTCATATCCAATAAACTGTCCCAATTGGTAGGGTGGAGTGGAGATCCAAAATTGACGGTAATGAGGCTTAAAGATAATTCCATGATGAGCGATTAACTGATTCAGAGATTTTGGGTTTCCATAACCAATGAATTCACCGCCTATTGCTTCTTTATTTCTTAAAATACCAATGGCTTTCGTATAATCTATTGGGTAATTCTTATTCAATAGTTCATTTGCTCTTTCGTATCTGTGCTGAGAGTCACTATTCTTGATGTTGGTTATGTTTACTGAATCTGCTAAAAAAGTAGCACTTTGATAGTGGTTAGAGCAGGTTACCTGATCTTTTCCTGAATCATAAACGTCTATTTTCTGTGGCGATTTTTCAATAAGTATGGTTTTATTGTCTTCAGAAGACCCTATCATCAATGATTCTGAAACAAAAGTCTCTCTTTTTTCAGCTATAGCAATTGCTTCATCTATATTTTTTGCATATTGTAAAATTTCCCTGGCCAACAACGAAATGGGGTCCTTAGCCGTAAGTGGAACATCAGATTTTGAAGCGTTCAAGGTAACTGTTAACCCCTTTTCATTCATTCCAGAAACTACTCCAGTTAATCCGGCCCAAGAATACGATGAAAAGGCATAGCCTTCTGTTGGTTTTACAAAAAGAATCAATTTATCGGCTGCAAATTCATCTCCCATGTAAAAATCAAAATTCCTAGCGATCAATAAAGAACTGTCAGTCGATAACCCGTTGTTTACAGAAAACGAAGTACAACCCACTATGTTTAAGTCTTTTAGCGCATGCCCAATGTCATGGGCAGCATGGTAATTTAAGATTCGATAGTATTTAGGTCCAATGTAATCGTACTTCTCGGAAAAGGATTGAGAGACCCCGTATATTTCAGTTAGATTTTCTTCTGGGATATATTCGTTGATGTCTCTATTGAAATATGCAATAAACATTTTTAAAAAGAACTGGAAAAACTGGTTAGGAACAATCTCATCGATTTGATTTACAAAATCAACCTCTTGCTTTTCAATTAGCTCTTTTGCTAAAACACCATAAATTAAACCTCGTTCGTAGGGATCACCCTCAAGGTACATTTCCCATATCCCATAGTCGTTTTTCTTTAGCCAACAATTCTCGACTTGGTAGTGGTTTGGAGCAATTTCAATTCGAACATAATCTTCTACAGAAAGATCCTCATTTATAGTAGGCGTAGGCATGCGGATATCCCAAACAAAGTAAATAATGAATACAACTAAAAGGATTCCTATAAGTTGAAATAAGCGTTTAACTATTTTAAGTAGTTTTCGTTTCATTTATTCCCTTTTCTAAAAACATTCAACAGTAAAAATGACACCAATGTTGAAGCTAAACCAGCGGCAATAGAGAGAAGTATTGCTCCAATCAAATACTGTATAAAATTCAAATGAATTGAATCCAAAGTTAAGGAATTAAGGGATGTGATTTGAGCATGGTTATCCACAAAAGGGCTTCCCAATTGGTAACTAAAGAAAATAATAAATGGAATAAAAGGAGGGATGCTAATGTTGGCTGATGTAACGAAAAGCACTTTGTTTAATTTGAAGAAGAAAGCCAAAGGTATTCCTACCAATAACTGAAATCCCCATATTGGAAAGATCCCCATAAAAAACCCAAAGCCTATTGATAGTGATTTTCTTATGTTGCTTTCATCACTTTTAATGGCTTCTCTTTTAATGGCGTGAATAACACGGATTGGCAAGTACCATAAAAGGGTCAATGTAACCAAGTAAGTATTTAATATACTTATTCGTGTGAAATCTTTAAATGGTCTAAAATGAGTTACCCTTTCTTCGGAGTCATACAATACATTAATTTTAATGGGAACGAATGGCACTCTTTTCCAGGCTAATTTTACAATTACCTCAATTTCAGTTTCAAACTTTGTAGTAAAGAGCTTAATTTTTGAAATAGGTTCTAAAGGATAAAGCCTAAATCCTGTTTGTGTATCAGGTAAGGTTATACCGGTCTCTACCTTGAACCAAAAATTAGAAAACTTGTTACCAAAAGAACTTTTACCTGGAACACCTTCTTGTTCCATGTTCCTAGAACCCATTATCATGGCTCCAGGGTTTTTTGCTGCAGCATCAATAAATGTAGCAATATCTTCAGGGTAATGTTGACCATCAGAATCAATGGTAATAGCATTCTCAAAACCCATTTCCCATGCGGTTTTAAATGCTTTTCGTAAGGCGTAGCCTTTTCCTTTATTGATCGAATTGACTAAAATAGTAGCTTTATTCGTGTATTCTTTTAGTATTTGAGCTGTTGAATCCGTACTACCATCATTAACGATAATAATGGAATACCCTAAACCATGTTCAATCACTCCATCAATTACTCTTTTAATGGTTTTATCATTGTTGTATGTAGGAATAACAATACAACAGCTCAGCTTCTCTGGGTTGCTTACGGATTCAGTATTTAAAGAATGACCTGACATGCTATGCTGCTAAGCATATTTTGCAGTAAATTTAAAAAAAGTGGTGTTTTTATCCATAGAAGTTCCTTGTGCGGAAATCTTCAAGACATCATCCTCTTGCTCATGTTTTATGGTAACATCTATTTCATTATTCTCATTTGGGTTAAGAATGGCCATAAATTTACATCGTCCAACTTCCTTTAAGATGCACTCTCTTTCCAATGCCTTTTCGAGAAGTTCCTTTACAATCTGAATTTGAACTACTCCTGGTGTAACAGGAGTATCAGGAAAATGCCCGTCAAATATTTTATGAGTAGGGTTGATTTGAATTTTAGATTCAATAGTACCTTCTACATCGTTTAGCGCAATTATATTAAAGAAGTCGTTAATTAGCATTTCTATAATGTGTTAAAAGTTGATTCCTTAATCTTTTCATTAAACTTACTGTCAAAGAATTTCATAACATTTTTATCTCCTGATTTCTCATTTAAAGTAAGCGTTTTCAATCGAATTGTTTTTGAAGAAAAGATTAATTCTATTGATTTAAAACGAGATTTTAGTTGCCTGCTCTTTGGCGTTAATATGACAATGTAATGCTCTTTATAGGAGGAAAATTTAAAATAGAATTCCTTTTTGCTATTAAATACGGTTCCATTTATCATCCCTAACATTAAGGTGTTCATTTGGCTTGTCATTTTATCCGTAGCCAATACTTTTTTTTCCTTGCCTTTTTCTTTTATTCTAATCTTCCCATTACTCATTAACAAGACATATTTAAAAGGGGCAGTTTGTTCCCACCTCATTTTATCATCTTGTTGATAATAAAAGATACCCTTAGAATACTGCGGTTCTTTCATAAAACTCACGTGCTTTTCCTGTGTAAAAGGTGTAATAATTGACGAAGTTTTCTTGGCCTTGTCGATGAGCTTCTTCTTTATTACTGCTTCACTCTCCTGAGAGAAGCTGCTTAAAGTGAACAAACACATCAATAATATGGTAGTATATTTCTTACTCATCGGTACAAATATAAGCTCTTTGGTTAATCAATTCTGGTAATGAAACAATATTTATGCCGTTGTTTTTACAGTACTGGATAATTTCAGGTAGTAGTTCAACAGTTACTTTTTGAGTGTCATGGAGAAGTAGGATAGAACCTTTTGTTATTTTTTTACTCACTTTGTTGTAGAGGGCTGTAGCATCAGTTGTTTTTGTGTCTAAAGAACGAATTGACCATCCAATAGATGTTAGTCCAAGTGATTTTATTGCTTTTTTATACCTTGGATTGGTAATGCCGAAAGGAGGTCTGAAAAAGATTGGTTTTCGCTGTATCACATTTTCAATAGCTGTAGTGCATTTAGCAATATCATGTTTAAGTTTAGTGGTGGAGGTTCTGGTGAGTTGTTTCGTATGTGAAAAAGAATGGTTACCAATGGTATGTCCTTCTTTATCAATTCGTTGAAGTAGTTCTTTGTGCTGTTCAATTTGATGACCAATAACAAAAAAAGAAGCCTTAACATTTTCCTTCGCTAAGATGTCTAATATTTGTGGTGTAATTTCAGGGTCAGGGCCATCATCAAAGGTGATTGCTATTCCTTCAGTTTTGCCCTTGTTAACTGAGTCTACAAAATAATTCAATCGGATTAGACCAGAACCAAAAACAACGGTTAAAAAATAGAAAACTCCAATTCCTGTAACCAAATATGAAAAATAGGGGTTATGCTCATGGAAATAGACTGAAACTATCAGCGCTATTATAGTAAACGCTAATGTTAAATTATGCTTCAAGTGACTGTAGTAAGGTTAGTCCAATATTGGAGTTATTTAATGTGTTGTATAGTAGTATTCGTTTTGATGAGTTTTGGGCTAACATTTCTACTCCTAAATGCATTCCAAAAGCCGAGTTCGTAAAGTAATAACCAGAGCATTCATCAATAGGTTTGACAGGTGTAGCGTTAAATGTATCCATTATTTCAAATTCGCTAACCGTTCCAAAAGTGTTAGATAGTACGTTGTCAATATCACCTATAGTTAGGCCGTTACGTTTTAAAAAATCATCAATGATATCTCCTGGAGAAGAATTGTTAAGCCCTACAGTATAACTGTCAACCAATTGAGCCTTGCTTGCTTCAGTTTTGTTGTTTGATAGCATAAAAAAAGAAGCTCCAGAAGTTAGTTTATGCGTTATTTCATCTAAACCAAACTGTTTTGCTAATTCATCTAATAGAGGAATTGCTTCATCCGCAGCGCCAACTAACACATTCGAGTCCTCCTCATTTAAACACAAAATAGCATCAATTAGTGCGTGTTCAAAAGAAAGACTATTTTGAGTATGTGTGATGTTGTAATTGTGGTTTTTTAATTCCAAAGAAATCTGCCCTGCAATTGTATTGTGGGTAGACTGAATAAAAGAGGTGGGAGGGATTAATCCTGTTAAAGTCAGCGTATTGTTAAGGAATTTTTCTGTATCAGCTAAACAACCCAAGCCTGTTCCAACGATAATGGCATCAGGGGTTTCTGTGCCAGACTGTTGAATACAATCTTTACTGCACGCTAAGCTCATTCGTATTATTTTACTCATTCTTCGTAATGCCGCAGGTGCAATAAACTCTTTATAGTCAGGGGTAATCAGTTCGCTTTTAATATCCAACGGCACTAATTCATTGATCCAATTTTCGTTTTGAAATGAATTTTGATGTGATATGGTTGAACAAGCATTTATATACATCTTATGCTTTCTTAAAAATTACGGTAGAGTTATTTCCTCCAAAACCAAATGAATTAGACAGTACCACATTAACTTCATGGCTTTCATTCAAATTAACTTCAGGAACCAGTTCAGTATCGGTAATGGGAGTAGAGTAGTTCAAGTTTGGAAAAATTACATTGTGCTGAAGTGCCAAAACGGAGTAAACAGCTTCAATCGCTCCTGAAGCAGCGAGGGTATGCCCAGTATATGATTTCGTTGAGCTAAAAGGAGGAACTTTTTCCTTAAACACGTTCTTAAGAGCAACTGATTCAGATAAATCGTTGTTTGGAGTTCCTGTTCCATGAGCGTTTACATAAGAAACTTCAGAAGGATTTATGTTTCCTATTTTAAGTGCATTGGATATGGCTAAAGTAGCCCCTTTACCATCTGGAGATGAGGCTGTTTGATGGTAAGCATCAGCTGTATTGGCCCATCCACCTAAAGCCGCTAATTTTTTGTTATTGGTGATGTTTAAGCTTTTCTCATTTTCGAGTAAGATAAAACCACCGCCTTCTCCAAGGTTTAGTCCATTTCTATTTTCGTCAAATGGTTTGACCCAATCATCGGAGTAAATCATTAATGACCTGAAACCTTCCTCTGTAAAATTGGTGAAGCTATCAGAACCGCCTACTAAAACACGGTCCAATCTATTTTGTTCAATCAATCGAGCACCTAACATAATGGCATTCGCTCCAGAAGAGCAAGCCGTAGACAAGGTATTGATGTATCCTGAAATACCCAGTGCCGTTGCAATTCGCTCTGTAGTAGTCCCACTATCATGTGTTGTTATCAATGAAATATCAGGAGTATCACTTTCTAATCGTTGCTTATAATACTGTTCAGAGTTATCCATTCCTCCAACAGAAGTGGACGAAATTATACCAGTTCTAATAGAAGCATCATGCTGGTTTCCTTCCCAGGCTTCTTTAGCTGCAGCTAAACCGAGTAATGAAGTTCTAGAGATAGGCGCTGTTACGTTTAACTGAGCAATTAAATCATCACTACTTAATTTAACCTCTCCAACCAATATATTTTTAGTTGATGGAAAATAGTTAATGGGTTCAATTCCCGTTTTTTTATTCCTTAGCGATTGATAATTTTCTTCTACATTTAACCCAATAGCTGAGATTACGCCTACGCCTGTGATGTAAATACTCATATGTATCGTAGATTAAATGGGTTAACTATTTTCTATTCCTTGAAATAAAGTCTGACATTGAATTAACCGTTTGAAATATTTCTTTCCCTTCTTCAGGATTTGTTAATTCAATCCCATAATCATTTTCCAACAAAACAATTAATTCCAATGCATCTATAGAGTCTAACCCTAAACCACCCCCAAAAAGAGGCATGTCATCCGCAATGTCTTCAACATTAACGTCTTCCAAATTTAATCGTTCTATGATTTGTTCTTTTAGTTCTCTCTTTAAATTTTCCATTTTTATTGCTATTTATATGGCCCTATAAATTTCTGTTAGCTTTTCAGAATTTAGTTGCAAATTTAGCTGTTTTATATCTTTTTTGGTTATAAAAAAGAAGAAAGCTTCAATTTTATTGTCATCAACATTAACCCAACCACAGAGTGCAGCTTCAGAACTCTTCTGCAATAAAATATCACAATAGTTGGCGAAATAGTTAGCATCAAAATGGTTTGATATGGTGAACATGTTTTCCCCAAACCATTTATTTCTTATGGAGATTTCTCCAATCACTATGTTTGGTAAAGTGTATACGAAAAGTGATGGACTTGGTATTCCACCATCTTGATAAGAATCTAAAAAGTTGATATCCGTTGTTGCGCTAGACCTTCGGTTAGCAAATAAGACGGCAATATCATTTTCCCCATAGTTGTCTATGGCTGGAAAATCTCTTTTAATTAACTCTGTCCCAATAAAACCAATTTTAGACAATTGATCCATTTTGTGAAACTTCGAGTATTTGATGTCTAATGAAGTGTAGAGTTCGCTTATTATTTCATCAAGAGTACCTGATTCAAATGTATTTGCAACCTGACCATTTACACTGTAAATGGTGGAGGAAATATGACAATATGAACTGATGTAACTCATTTTACTTTTCTAATAATTGCGGAAGCATTACATCCTCCAAATCCTGACGCAGTTTTTAAAAAGGTGGTAAGTTCTTTTTCAATGTTTTCTGTTAAGATGTTAATCCCTCCAGATGTACCATCATTAGCATACCCTAAGCTCTTCACTACGGTGTTGTTTCTCATAGATTGCATGCTTATAGCTGATTCTATTAGTCCAGCAGCTCCCAACGTATGCCCAAAATACCCTTTGAGGCTATTGAGGGGAATAGCATTCATTTCAAGCCTATCGAAAGCAATGGATTCCATTTCATCATTAAATAATGTTCCAGTTCCATGAGCCGATATGAAATCCACTTCTGATGTCTTTACACCACCCAATTCCATCGTCTTGTTGACTGTCCTGTACAACCCTTCACCAGTTCTAGAAGGACCAGAAATATGATTGGCATCATTAGAGGAAGTGCCTTCAACAAATTCAAAGCTTTCTTTTTTAAAAACTGTAGGGTCTGATGACATTAAAACACCCGCAGCTCCTTCACCTAATGTAATGCCTTTTCTTTCTTTATCAAATGGTTGGCACGGTTCATCACTGACAGCATACAACGATTGAAACCCATACAAGACAAAACTGCTAATGGCATCAGCTCCAATTACAAAAGCATGTTTGTAGCTGTTGGCTTGTATGAAGTTGTTTGCTGTATTCATAGCCAATACACCAGAAATACAAGCATTAGAGATGACAAGAGGTGTGTGTGCTAAATTGTAGTCTTGTTGTAGTTTATCTACTGATGCTTGAATAGGAGTTGCTAAGTTCTCTTGAATATCTCCTTTCGTTGTACTTATAATAACGATAGTATCTTCTGAGTTGATGATGTTGTCAGATGATGCATTGATAATGGAATCTAAACAATTAGAAAGTAAGTAATCGAACTTATGATCTACTTCTAAGGATTTAATCTTAGAAAGATACAGGTCCTCTTTTCCAACACCAACGTTCTTAAAGAGCTCAATACCTGATTTTCCATTGCTGACGTGAGTGAAGTTTTCTTCAGCAGAGTTTCCAAGAGGGGAGATAATATTTTCTGACCCGATATAGGTAATCATATTTTAATTCCCATTTTTTCTTCCCATTCTTCATAAAAAGTAGGGGTAAGGAGTTCTAAAGTTCTTTTTTCAACAGATAAAAATATCTGAATGGTTTGTCCAATAGCACTTACTTTTCCAGTAGAGAGGTTAATAATCTCATACTGAAAAATAATTTTAGCCGCTTTAGAAGGAACCATCGTGGTAATGATTTTGGCCCTTTCACCATAATTAATCGGAGACTTATGGTTAATCTCAGATTTTACGATAGGAGTGAAGTAACCTTTGTGGTAAATGTCTAAGTATTCAATTCCATATTGCTTTCCAAAAGCTTCTCGTCCGTCTTCAAAAAATTTCAAGTAATTCCCATGCCATACAACTCCCATAGCATCCGTTTCACTGAAACGAATATCAAATTCTATCTCCGTTTTTAAACTCATACCTGTACAACAATTTTCATTTCACATTCAACTAAGGGACTCCCGTTAACATGGTTTTCACCTTTAATGAGGTAGATGTTTTCAAATTTATGTTGCTGGGTGACAGTGGTAGTGATCTCATCACCCACATTGGGAAGTTTATGGATTTTTAATTTTGAAATAGCACCGATAAAGCCAATCTTCGGTTCACCTCCATCTTGTTGTCCTATATAACTAAAACCAGCAGCTACTGTTTGAGCAATATTTTCAATTAAAGCAGGTTCCTTAAGCTCACCATCTTTATAAAAAATATTCTTCTCGTCAACAATAAATGAAGATGTGAAAGACATCTCATCAACCGCTAATAGGCTGTCTATCATAACAAAAGGTGTCTTTTGAGGAATGATGTCTGCTGTTTCTTCTTTAGTAAGCAACATTATTTAAAAAAGTTAAAATAGTTAAACCACTGTTCAGGGTGTAAGGTAACTTTTTTTTCCAATTCTTCAACGAACTTTTTAGCAATTTCTTCTGGTGATAAATGTTCATGAATAGGAGGGATGGAACTCAGTAAATAATGCCATTTACTTTCTTTAACCGCAAATACAAAAGTTACGGGAACCTTGAATTTAGAAGCTATAGTAAAAGGGCCTAAAGGAAACTTTGCTTTGCTGCCTAAAAATTCTAATTCAATAAATTTAGAGCCTGGCATAAACCGATCTGCATGAATGGCTATAAATTCATTTCTCTTTAACGCTTTATGAATTTTTATTACATGGCTTAAATCATCTTTAATGGGTATGATGTTGAATTGAGGCCCACCTGTTGTCTTGTCCAAATAGGCTTTAATTTTTTCAATTTCCTGAGAAAGCATTAATACATTAATGGTTCCTGTAACCCTTGATTTTAAAAGATTTCCTGCAATTTCCCAATTACCTACATGCCCACTAAGTAAGACTCCTCCTTTTCCTGTATTTTTTATTTCCATGAGGTATTCTTCTTTGTTAAAAGCATATGTAAATCGTTTGGATTTCCCCATTAAAAATGCGAATCGATCAATGATGGTTTGACCAAAAACAAAGAAGTTTTTTCTGGTCATTTGTTTCGCTTTTTTTTCAGAAAAGTTTAGATGGTCTCGATAAAATGAGACAATGATGTTCCTTTTTTCTCGGACAAAAATGTAAAAATAATAAGAAACGAACCGAAGTAAGAAGTATGCAAAAGGTAATCCAATAAGTTTAATGGTAACAACGAAAATCTGGTATCCAAGTAGGTTTCCTCTAGTTTTTCCGTCCCACTGGCTCATTCACTATTTTTCGGCTAATTTCTTTTCAACCAAGCCATAGAAATCATTAAAAGTAACAATGTCAACAAAATCTTCTCCAGTAACTTTAAAACCAAAATTTTCCTCAATAACAACCACTAAGTCAACATAGTCAAGACTATCCAAATCAAGTGTTTCCTGCAGGTTGGCCTCAGGTTCGATGGTAGATTTCTCAACCTCAAATTCCTCTGATAAAAATTCTTTGACAGTACTAATTATTTCTTCCCTACTTGCCATTTATTTGTATTTTTTAATAATTAAGCTCGAGTTTGTCCCTCCGAACCCAAAAGAATTTGATAAAAAGGTATCAATCTTTTGTTCCTTTGTTTCTGCAATAATATTAATTTTTGCTGATATTTCATCAGGATTTTCAAAATTAATATTTGGTGCTATAAAATCGTTCTCCATCATCAACATGGAATAAACAACTTCACTTGCACCTGCCATCCAACATTCGTGCCCAGTCATTGATTTAGTTGAACTTACACCAACTTTTCCACCTAAGATATCATAAATTGCTTGTGCTTCAATAGCATCACCAACAGGAGTAGATGTTGCATGAGCACTAACATAATCAATATCACTTGCTTTAACATTAGCCTGTTTAAGTGCCATGTTCAATGAACGATGCTGTCCATCTATATCTGGATTAGATAAATGCTCTCCGTTTGAAGAGAAACCATAACCTAATACTTCAGCTAATATAGGGGCACCTCTTTTTACAGCTGAATCATAAGATTCCAGCACCAAACTTGCGGCACCTCCACCAGGTATTAAGCCATCTCTATCTCTATCAAATGGCCTTGATGCTTTAGTAGGTGTGCCTTCTTTTGCAGAGAATACACTTAGTCCATCAAAACTACCCATGGCAGTTCCATTAATTTCTTGAGCTCCTCCACATATCACCCTTTCTTGCAGTCCTTGCTTAATAAGTAAGTGTGCCAATCCGATAGAATGAGATCCTGAGGCACATGCCGCGCTTACTGTAAAATTGATTCCTTTTAATTTAAAAATAGTAGAGATGTTCATGTTCACCGTGCAATTCATATTCTGAAAAATTGCACCACTACCCAAAAGGGTTGTGTCGTTTTTCTCTCTCAACTTATCCACTGTCTCTGAAATAGAACCAGCAGTACTGTCATTTCCAAAAATAACTCCAGTTTCAGATTGACTCAATTGGTCAATGTCCAATCCAGCATTTTCAACCGCTTCTCTCGTTGACATGTAAGCATACATAGCTGGTTGGTGCATTCCCATTCGCTGACGTCTGTTAAGGAAAGGTTTTAAGTCAGGATCTTTTACCATTCCGGTTAACGCAGATCTAAATCCTGCATCTTTTCTTGGCGTATCTAAGATAATTCCGCTTTTCCCCTTATATAAGGAATCTTTTACATCGCTCAAATTTTCACCTAAGCATGAGTAAATACCAATACCAGTTATGACAACTCTATTCTCCATTAAGAATAAATACCTCCGTTTATGTTAATTACTTCACCTGTAATATAAGAAGATTTTTCCGAAGCTAAAAAGCTAACTAAATGAGCTACTTCATCTGCTTTTCCAAATCGATTCATTGGGATCATCTGTTTCAATTGATCAACAGGTAAGTCTCCAGTCATGTCACTCTCAATAAAACCAGGAGCAACAGCATTTACCGTTATCTTACGTTTTGCTACTTCTTGAGCCAATGCCTTAGTACTGGCAATCATAGCACCTTTTGCAGCTGAATAATTGGTTTGACCAGGAACTCCTTTTAATCCAGAAAGAGAAGCCACATTGATAACACGACCGCTTCTTTTTCTAACCATTTGTTCAATCAAATTCCTGGTAACATTAAACATTCCTTTAGAAGAAACATTGATCACATCATCCCAGTCATTTTCTGACATAAATACAAACAACCCATCTTTTGTAATTCCCGCATTGTTTACCAAGACACTAACAAAATTGTCAGGGTTATCCTTTTTCCATTGATCTAGAGCTGCATCAACGCTCGTTTTGTCTTGAACATTGAATTGCATGATCTCGCCATCTCCTCCAGCTTCTTTTATTTGACTCAGTGTATCTTCAGCCGCAGCTTTATTAGAAGAATAGTTCACTAAAATGTATAATCCATGATCTTTAGCCAATTGTACAGCAATTGCCTTTCCTAAGCCTCTTGAGGACCCTGTTACTAATGCACAATTCATATTAAAAGTTATTTTCTTTAATGTAATCTTTCACTTTACCAATAGCTTCTGCCTGAGAAGCATCATCCTTCACAAATGATGCCATTCCTCTGATTGCTTTGTATACTACTTTCGTTTTTGAAGAGAGCTTTTCTTTAGCAGAATCATCCAATAAATCAATTCCTTGACAGATGGCCATTAAATGAACAGCAGTTACTTGAAAGGAGTTTTCCAATACTTGCTTTGCCATTAAAGCACTGTTTGTACCCATACTAACAATGTCTTGATTGTCATTGTTGTTAGGAATGCTATGCACGTACATGGAGTTACTTAAGGCTTGATTCTCAGCAGTTGTAGAAGTTGCAGTATATTGGACTCCTTGAAAACCAAAGTTCAATCCTAATTTTCCCGCATTTAAGAATGGAGGAAACACGTTGTTTAAATTATGATTTAATAAAAAGTTTAACTGTCGCTCCATCAGCATGGAAAGTTTCGTTAACGCAATTTTTATTTTATCCATTTCTAATGAGATGTAGTCACCATGAAAGTTTCCACCGTGAAAAACATTTTCTACATCGGTATTTACAATAGGGTTGTCATTGGTAGAGTTTAATTCATTTTCCACAACAACTCTGGCATAATCCAATGTATCAACGATAGGTCCTAATATTTGAGGAACACATCTAATAGAGTAATACTCTTGTATTTTCTTTTTAAACTCTACACGTTGAATCTCAGCGTCATCTTTAAATAGTTCGTCTCTTTTTCTGATTAATCCGCTATCATCAAGGTATTCACGCATTTTACGTGCAATGTAGTTTTGTCCTCTATGCAATTTCACCTCATTCAGTTCTTTAGAAAAAGAATCATCAAAAGACTCCACAATTTCATTGAGAATTGCTGAAGCAGTGATGGCATGAGTCACTAACCTTTTAGCATAAATTAAATTCAATGAAGCGATGCCTGTCATACAGGAAGTTCCATTGATAAGACCTAACCCGTCTCTTAAATTTAAGGCCAGTGGTTTAATGTTACGCTGCTTAAAAACATCAGCAGTAGCTTTTCTTTCACCATTTATATAAACATGACCTTCTCCAATTAAGTTTAAGGCCAAATGAGAAAGCTGAACCAAATCTCCACTTGCCCCAACACTTCCATGCTCATAGATCTCAGGAATAATGTCTTCATTGGCGAACAACTGCAATTGATCAATTACACCAGCACTGATTCCAGAATTTCCTTGTAAAAAATTATTCAACCGCGCTACTACAACACTTTTCGCATAAGGAGCATCCAAAGCGTTTCCTGTTCCACTGGCATGACTTCTAATCAGATTGTATTGAAGCTGCTCCAATTTATCTGGTTCAATTCTAAATTGGGCCATAGGTCCAAAACCAGTATTGATACCATATATAATCTTGTCTTTTGAAAAAGAGTCTAAGAAAGTAAACGATTTCTCTACCGCTTTATGGGTTTCCTCATCAACTTCAATTTTTCGTCCCTCAAATACGTATTCGTAGACTAAGTCAAATGTTAATTTTTGCATGGATTTATGGTATTCTTATAAGAGGGCAAAATTATTATAATAATTAAGAATAATTAAATTTGAAATGAATAATTTTAACAATGATTTGCTAGCTAAAATTGACATACTGTCTTAATGTCATTCTTTTGTCAGGCGATTATCAGTCAAAAGAACCATAAAACTGCCAATATTTCTTTAATTCCTAACCAAAATGCAATGGCATACCATTTGACTATTGCAATCCGAACTATTGATAAAAATTAAAACAATATATTATGAGTAAGATTATAGGAATAGATTTAGGAACAACCAACTCGTGTGTTTCCGTAATGGAAGGGAACGAACCAGTTGTAATTCCTAATGCGGAAGGTAAGCGAACGACACCTTCTATCGTAGCATTTATAGAAGGTGGTGAAAGAGCTGTTGGTGATCCTGCAAAACGTCAGGCAATTACTAACCCTGAAAAAACCATCTCTTCTATAAAAAGATTCATGGGGAACTCTTTTGATCAAGTATCAAAAGAAATTAAACGTTCTTCTTATAAAGTAGTAAAAGGTGATAACAATACGCCAAGAGTAAAAATCGATGACAGGTTATATACGCCTCAAGAAATTTCAGCAATGGTACTTCAAAAAATGAAGAAAACAGCTGAAGATTATTTAGGGACAACTGTTAGCGAAGCAGTAATTACAGTTCCTGCTTATTTTAATGATGCGCAAAGACAAGCTACTAAAGAAGCTGGTGAAATTGCTGGATTAACAGTGAAGAGAATCATCAATGAACCAACTGCAGCAGCATTGGCTTACGGATTGGATAAGAAAGATGTAGATCAAAAAATCATTGTTTTTGATTGTGGTGGTGGAACACATGATGTTTCTGTATTAGAATTAGGAGACGGTGTTTTTGAAGTAAAATCTACAGATGGAGATACACACTTAGGTGGAGATGATTTTGACCAAGTTATTATTGACTGGTTAGCAGAAGAGTTTAAGAAAGATGAGTCAATTGACTTAAGAGAGGATCCAATGGCATTACAGCGTTTAAAAGAAGCTGCTGAGAAAGCGAAAATTGAGCTTTCAAGTACGACTTCAACAGAAATTAACTTGCCATATGTAACGGCTACTGCTTCTGGACCAAAACACTTGGTAAGAACATTGAGTAGAGCTGCATTTGAGCAATTGGCTGATAGTTTAATTAAAAGAACCATCAAGCCTTGTGAAGCTGCTTTAAAAGGTGCAGGATACAGCAAGAGTGATATTGACGAAGTAATATTAGTTGGTGGATCAACAAGAATACCAGCGGTAGTAGAGGCAGTAAAAAGCTTCTTTGGAAAAGAGCCATCAAAAGGAGTAAACCCTGATGAAGTAGTTGCGATTGGAGCGGCCATTCAAGGTGGAGTATTAACTGGAGAAGTAAAAGATGTCTTGTTATTAGATGTTACACCACTTTCTTTAGGGATTGAAACAATGGGAGCAGTAATGACAAAATTAATTGATGCGAACACAACCATTCCAACAAAGAAGTCAGAGACTTTCTCTACAGCAGCAGATAACCAACCAGCGGTTGACATCCATGTATTGCAAGGAGAACGACCAATGGCAAACGATAACAAATCGTTAGGAAGGTTTCAATTGGCAGACATTCCACCAGCACCAAGAGGAGTTCCTCAAATTGAAGTAACCTTTGACATTGATGCGAATGGAATCATGAACATTTCTGCAAAAGATAAAGCAACTGGAAAAGAGCAAAACATTAGAATTGAAGCTTCATCTGGTTTAAGTGATGATGAAATTGCTAAAATGAAGCAAGAAGCGGAAGAAAATGCAGATGCTGATAAATTAGCTAAAGAAAATGTTGATACCGTAAACCAAGCGGATAGCTTAATCTTCCAAACTGAAAAGCAGTTGAAAGAATACGGAGATAAGTTGCCAGCTGATAAGAAAGCGCCAATAGAAGAAGCCTTAGCTGAGTTGAAAAAATCTCACGAAGCAAAAGACTTAGAAGGAATGAAAGCGAATACTGAAAAATTAAATACAGTATTCCAGGCAGCTTCTCAGGAGATGTATGCACAACAGCAACAAGCTGGTGAGCAACCAGGAGCAGATGCTGGTGGTGAAGTCGGAGGAGATGAAGTAACTGATGTTGATTTTGAAGAAGTGACTGAAGATGCTGGAGAAGAACCAGCGGAAGAAGAAAAGAAGTAATTAACATTACATTTAATAAAAAAAGCCCAACCATATTGGTTGGGCTTTTTTTAGTTTAAGTACTTTCACAACATGCAACAAGAAAAAGCATTGGCCATATTAAAATCAGGGAAAAATGCTTTTCTTACAGGTTCTGCCGGAACCGGTAAAACCTATGTGCTCAATCAGTATATTGACTATTTAAAGGAACGAAAAGTTAAAGTAGCGGTAACCGCTTCAACAGGAATCGCGGCTACACATATGAATGGCATGACCATTCATTCCTGGGCAGGAATAGGCGTAAAGGAATTCATTACCCAAGGAAACTTGGTGAGTATGAAATCCAAAAAATACTTGAAAGATCATTTGGAGAAAGTGAAGGTGCTCATCATTGATGAGATCTCGATGTTGCACAAGAACCAGCTGAATGCGGTAGATGTGGTGTTAAGGTACTTTAAAAACAATGAGGAAGCTTTTGGAGGGGTGCAAGTGGTATTGTGTGGTGATTTCTTTCAATTGCCACCCATCGGGCATCAGGGAGAAACAAGTAAAGAGAAGTTTGCTTTCATGTCGGAAGCCTGGGTGAAGTCAAATTTTGCTGTTTGTTATTTAACGGAACAGTTCCGGCAAAGCGACAATGAATTGAATTTGATTTTAAATGAAATTCGTACGACAGGAATTTCTGATAAGAGCTACCAAACATTAAAGAATGCTTCAGAGAATAGCTTAGATAAAGAAAAAGAGCCTACCAAACTGTTTACCCACAATTATGATGTGGATAGAATCAATGCAGAACATTTGGCTACGTTAAGTGGAAAGCCCAAGAAATTTAAAGCGAAAACTTCAGGGAATAAGAAGTTGGTGGAAACCTTAAAGAACTCTGTATTGGCAGGAGAGCAATTAGAGTTTAAAATAGGAGCAAAGGTCATGTTTGTGAAGAATGATGCTGAAAAGCGTTACGTTAATGGTTCCATGGGAAGGATATTGGGCTTTACTGATAAAGGCTTTCCTTCGGTAAAACTCATGAATGGAAAAACCATTACCACTGAAATAGAAACGTGGTCGATAATGGATGACAACGGCAAGACTTTAGCGAGTTACAATCAAATACCTTTACGTTTGGCTTGGGCCATTACGGTGCACAAATGCCAGGGAATGACTTTAGACAGCGCAGAGATAGATTTATCGAAAACCTTCGAAATGGGACAAGGTTATGTGGCATTGTCTCGATTGAAAAAAATGGAAAACCTCCAATTAATAGGCCTGAATGAAATGGCGTTAAGAGTGGATAATTTAGCGCACAAAGCGGACAAACGTTTTCAGGAACTTTCTGGAGATGCTGACAATGCATTTACCTTGGATGAACTGGAGTTGAAAACCAACCAATTTATCCGAGACAGTGGGGGGCTGATCAATACCAAAGAAATTACCAAACATAAAAACAGAATAAAAGAAAAGGCAGCTGGTAAGTTATCTACTTATGAGGTAACCCTCATTCATTTAAAGCAAAGTGTGTCGCTAAAAGACATTGCAGAGGCACGCGGACTTTCTGTGGGTACGATTGCGGGCCATTTAATTAAGATACGAAAAGACCACCCAGATGAGAACCTTAACTTTTACAAGCCCAAAGCGGCCATCATTAAAAAGGTAAAAGCGGTGTATGATGTTCAGCCCAAGAGTATTCCTGTGAGTTTAAACGTGATTTACAAAGAATGTGGCGGTACAGTAAGTTACGATGACATTAAGTTGGCGATTGCTTTTTTGTAGAGTTAATTACTTAGTCACTTTATTCACAAATTTTTCAGGATCAAATGGATTTTTTGGGTCATCTATTTTTCCTAAATACCCTGTTTGCTGATGAGCAAAGAGGGCCTGAGAGGCATTGTGAATGATGTCGTCATTTCCTTGGTCTGTTTTAGCTCTATCCATAAGAGAAAAAGCAGCATATAAAGAATTTGACCTTTGTTTGTTGACAGTGTAATTATGCATTTTGGCGTTGTAATTTTTTATAAAGATTCTAATAATATAACTCATTATACTAATAATGAATAATCTAATTATTATTGCTTTAATCATTTCAAAATACAGCACACTTTTAGGACAATCCTCACAAAATATTTGGTACTTTTCAATTGCTCCAGCTTCAATACATTTTGTTTCAAAACAAAAACTTTGGAATATGTCATAAATATACCACCCCAGAACAGAAATTGAAGCGAGAGCAAGTCCAAGAAAGGCTATTGAAATAACAAAATTATTTTCAGCTTCTTTTTCGAAGTAACCACTAGAAGCTAAAAACTCAGCTTTAGGGGCCGATTTTTTCAATCTATTTTCTAAATTAGATGTGTCTTTTTCAAATTTAGTTTTAAGAAATTTAAATTGTTTCTGTAAATCTTCACTAGCAGCTTTTGTTTTATTTGCTTCGTCCTCTAATAATTTATTTTTCTCGTCAAATTCATTTTGTAGTTTTAATCTATCGTTTTTGAGATTCTTAAGTAATTTAGAATTATCCTTATTAGATGCGTTCTCAATAGCCGCAATTTGAGGCCATATATCAAGAAAAGAGTCGTAATGTGTTGTAATTTGTTGTGCAACAGCTGGCTTGGTTCGAAGAAATTCGGAAGAACTACGATCTGTCATTGCAATAATGACGTTGTAGATTTGAGTAGCAATATTATATACTTTGTCTAAGGTTTTGTTACTTACATCTTTACCATTTATTTCAGTTGATTCGAGTTTTTTTATAAAATTATCGATCAATGGTTTTATATCCTTTAGGGAATCTTTAGGAAGAGTTTTTTCTCTATATAAATTGCTATACTCTATAGAGTTGAATTTTTCTTGAATTGATCTTATTAGATTAATTTTACTGGAGTGTCCCATTGTTGGCAGAAGATATAATTAATTTGAAAGTTGAATTATACCAAATGTTTTTTACATAAAAAATACCAAATTTCACCAATCATTACATAGTAAGAGATGTTTAGGTATTCATAAATTCAATGTTTAAAGGAACTTATCTAAATATACCATTACAATGGATAATATATGAATCAATCTGTTAAAACGCTAAAACACGGATGTAAAAAAAGCCCCAAACAACGTTTAGGGCTTTTATCCTTCGGCTCCATTCAGGAGCCTTTTTTTTGTTTTAATGTTTTTCGTCAGCAGCAAAATGGAAGTTTCCTTCAATCTCTGCATTCTCATCACTGTCAGAACCGTGTACTGCATTTGCAGAAATGTCTGTAGCGTAAATTTTACGGATGGTACCTTCAGCCGCTTCAGCTGGGTTAGTTGCACCAATTAAGGTTCTAAAATCTTCAACAGCGTTGTCTTTTTCTAAGATAGCCGCTACGATAGGTCCAGAAGTCATGTACTCTACCAATTCTCCATAAAAAGGACGCTCTTTGTGTACTTCGTAAAAAGCACCAGCTTGTTCCGTACTAAGCTTAGTATATTTCATTGCTACGATTCTAAACCCAGCATCGTTAATCATTTTAAGTATTCCACCAATTGCATTTTTAGCCACTGCATCTGGTTTAATCATTGTAAAAGTTCTGTTTGTTGCCATTCTATGTAAGTTTTATTTTTGATTCTTTAATTGGCGGCAAATGTAGCCTTTTAAATGATTATTTAATAACGACTAATGATAATTTTAATGGTGAGACCATCAACCAACAACAACTCACTATCAACTACAAATTGTTGCAACAATTTTCCTACTTCCTCCACGATCTCTAAATTCACACAGATAAATACCCTGCCAGGTGCCTAAATTTAATCGGTGGTTCATAATGGGAATGGTTATCGAACTTCCTACCATACTCGATTTAATGTGAGCAGGCATGTCGTCACTTCCTTCAAAGGTATGTCTGTAAAAAGGCTCGTTCTCTTTTACAATGTGGTTAAAGCTGCTTTCAAAATCAGACAATACCGTTGGGTCAGCATTCTCATTAATGGTTAAACCTGCCGAAGTATGTTTAATGAATAAAGTAAGGATACCCTTTTCAGGTAACTCACCAATTTCATTTAGAATAGTATCGGTTACAATGTGAAAACCTCTGGCGTAAGCTGGAAGTGAAAATTCTTTTTGATTTATCATTACATTTGAGTTTGATAAACAAGATTACACAATTGTTAGAAAACCTACATAAAGAAGTGAACTACAGAACCAGCAGAAGTGGTGGGGCTGGTGGTCAGAACGTTAACAAGGTGTCTACGAAAGTAGAGCTTTTGTTTGATGTGGAGAATTCTATGGTCTTAACGGATAGGCAGAAAGACATTGTTATGGAGAAACTGGCGAACCGAATTTCTCAAGATGGTGTATTGTCTTTAAAGTGTGATGAGACCCGCAGTCAGTTGAGTAATAAGGAAATTGTGTTGGAACGTTTCATGCATATCATCAAAACAGCATTGACACCAGTTAAGAAAAGAAGACCAACCAAACCAAGCAAATCATCCGTTCGGAAAAGGTTAAGTGACAAGAAAAAACTTTCAGAGAAGAAATCCAATCGAAAGTTTAAAGATGAGTAACTTCGCAATATGTTGATGGAATTCTATAAATACCAGGGAACAGGCAACGATTTTGTTATGGTGGACAACCGTAATAATGTCTTTGATAAAACCAATCTAACACAAGTGCAACAGCTTTGTGATAGAAAGTTTGGTATTGGAGCAGATGGCTTAATTCTCATTGAGAATTTGGATGATTTGGACTTTAACATGATCTATTTTAATGCAGATGGTTCACAAAGTTTCTGTGGAAATGGAAGTAGGTGTGCAGTAGCTTTTGCAAAACATTTAGGCATTATCGAAAAACAAGCCATGTTCTTGTCTACTGATGGAGAACATGAAGCCTGGATCAATGCTGAAGGTGAAGTTTCATTGAAAATGCATGATGTGGAAAGCATTGAAAAAGGAGATGATTATTACTACATCAATACGGGATCTCCACATTACATTGTACAAGTAGCAGATGTTGAAACCACAGATGTAAAAGAAAAAGGAGCAGCCATTCGTTACAACGATCGATTTAAAACAGAAGGAACCAATGTGAATTTTGTAAAGTATGGTGACAATGCCTTAGACATTAGAACCTATGAAAGAGGCGTAGAGGATGAGACACTTTCTTGTGGAACAGGAGTAACGGCTGCAGCATTAAGTTTGGCTGATAACCAAGGTTTAGATGCTGGAGTGATTAAAATAAATGCAGTTGGTGGAAACCTAAAAGTAGGATTTAAGAAGGTTGGAAATGAGTACAAAGACATTTGGCTAATTGGTCCAGCAACATTTGTATATAAAGGAAACGTTGAACTTTAATGAATCACTATCCAATACATATCACTTCAGAAATAACGGCAGAAAAGCTCCAGAAAGGGCTCTTCATCTTTATTTTTAGAGCGACAAGGATTCCGCCTCATATTGGAGTTATTGCAAATGGAAGGTTGTATGACATCACTTCAGTTGGACCAAACATCGATTTGCGGGTTTCTGATTTTTACAGAACCGTGCTTAAACGCAAAACAGAAGTTCTTTTTGTTGAATTGAATCAACCTAACTTGAATATTGATATCAATCAAGTGATGACTGAAAAAGTGAGAGAGTACTGGAAAGTAACACCAGAAACAAGTTGTTTATCACCCATAAAGGATTTTATACATGATGTTTATGGGATTGATGTGAGCGCATCAAAATTTATCTTTGAGCTGCTGCCAGTACTGTATGAAAAGCAACTGATTGATGGTGTTTCTCAGCTTAACCTTTCTAATAAAATAACCAATAATGCATTTGAGCTAACTAAATACACAGAAGAAGACATTGAAAAATGTATAGCTGCTTTACAGCGTAAAGATAAAACTGTTTGTTAGCGTCCTCAACTATATTTTTAAGAAC
>JAJCYO010000055.1 GCA_029262875.1 Flavobacteriales bacterium | reverse complement strand
GAAGTTGGAATTGATGATCAAGAATTAGAGCTCATCAGGGCCCAGGATATAAATGCAAATGATACAAGAAGTTTATTCGGCCAATCTCCCTACATTGTTAACTTTTATTTAGGGTATAACAATGATTCTTTAGGGCTTTCTGCTAATTTAAGCTATAATGTTTCTGGTGAAAAAATTGCTGTAGTTGTTGTCGGAGCAACACCAAATGTTTATCAACAACCCGTTCATCAATTGGATTTTAATATAAGCAAACGGTTAGGGAAAAAGTTTAGTTTAAAATTTAAAGTTCAAAATATTCTAAACCCTGTAATTAAAAAGACTTATACATTCAAAGATCAAGAATACATTTTTAATTCTTATAAAAAAGGAACTACATTTAGTTTAGGAATTAAGTACTTGGTCGGATAACTAATAGGTCGTTTTTTTTCAGGCCAATTGATAACCAACACCTTTAATGGTATTGATTACATTTTCTCCAACCTTTTCTCTAATCTTACGAATATGAACGTCAATAATTCTTGTATTCATACAGTCTTTTTCCTTCCATATTTTTCGAAAAATTTCTTCTCTTGTAAATACTTTTTGTGGCTTATTAATTAATAAAAAAAGCATTTCAAATTCTTTTCTGGGAAGGGATATGGTTCTTCCTTGATTAAAAACCAAATAACTTTCTCTATCTACCTTCAAGTTGTTATATGAAAGTATTTTCGCCTGTTTCTTTAGGTTAAGGGGTTTTCTTTTTAATAAAGCCTTAATTCTCTTTATTAGAATTCGCGAGTTAATTGGTTTAATAATGTAATCATCAGCACCAGCCTTAAAAGCTTCTATTTGAATGTATTCCTCCTGGTGGTCTGTAAACAATACGATAAAAGAATTTAACGCATTCTCTACCTTTAATTGATAACATAACTCTATACCATCAGAGTTATCAATATTCAAGTCCAACAAAAGAACATCAGGATGGTTTTTGTAAACGCTGTTGAGGTTGTTTTCATTTACCACAGAATAAGTAAAAACCGTAAACCCCTCCGCTTCAAATACTCTTTGCGTATCCTTTAATTCGGATAAATTATTGCTGAATATGCCTATAACTGGTACCATCTCAACCGTTAAAATTATCGCAACAGCATCATCTGGTAGTTAAATTAATGTTAAGCGTCTATTAAACCTAATATTCTTTTTTATTCGAAATTTGCCCTTTATCATCCCACATGATCCATGTGCCCGATTTAATTCCATTATTATAATACATTTCATAACGTTTAATGCCCCTTTCATCCCAAATAATCCATTTACCATTTTTTTCACCCTTTTTATAATTCGCTTCAGCCAACTTATTTCCTTTAACCGACCAACGAACCCACTTTCCATGTTTTAATCCCTGTTTAAAATTACCCTGTTCCATTATTTCTGTAGTTGGGTAATAAAACTCTACCGACCCATCCTCAACTCCATTTTTAATCGTATAAACAGCTTCTTTTGTATTATTTTGGTAATATGAAATGTAAACACCAGAATATTTGGATCCATTTTCATCAAGGTAAACACCGCCTTTTTTTGTAATTTGTTGTCCGAATAACGTTGCAGCAAAAAATAATGTTGCTACAACAAAAATTACTTTAACTTTCATTATTCTTATTTTTTATTAGATGTAAATGCAAAAAAAAGCCCCTGCGGTTACAGGGGGCTTTTTTCTCTAAAACTTGTTTTATTTTGCTTCTAATTTAATTTCCAATTTATTATTGTTAATTGGATTAAAAACCATTTCCTTATTATTATAAGTGATTAAACTAAAAGAAATCGTATGTTTTCCTGCTAAAACATTTTCTAAAGTGAAGTTTCCTTCAAAATCTGTATAAACAACCATTTCTTTACCATCCAGCATCACTTTTACTCCAGTTAAACTTTCGTTATTATCAACCACTTTCCCGCTGATTGAAAAGCTTTTTGGTTTATTGTCATCATTATTAGTTGCAAAACCTGTTGTTAAGCTTAACAAAGCAATAAATAAAATAAATACTTTCATTTTCTTAAATTTTAATTTTCATCAAAGAAACAACTATGTTTTAACAATAAAGTAAATACTATTTTATCCTTATGTTATTAGATGGTTAAGCATATTAATTTTAAGTTAACATCCTATTGTTGTTGACCAATACATCTTATAATTTAATATAAATAAGACTTACTTATGGCCAAGGAAACGTCTATTAACCAATAGTCGCCCATAAACACCATAATATTCATCCTATTTGAGGCTGGAAATACCTCTAAACATCATGTTTTGAAACAAAAAAAAATTGAACTTATTACCCCCTTTAATTCTTAACTATCTCAGTTTCGAATAAAAAAGAACATTAGACTTAAAGAAGAAATGTAGTTTTTGGGTAGAACCAACATCTCGCGCATAGTTTGTCTAATGTTCTCCTGTTATTCCTTCAGTAACATTAATGGTATGATCACCTACTTTTTCTAAAGAGTTAAATAAATCAGCATAAATGGCAGCACTTTGGAAATTGTAGTCTCCTTTCTCGACACTTGCAAAGTGTTCTTTCCTAATTGCTTTTCTAAATTTATTTAAGCCGGTCTCATGTTCGTTTGCTTTATCCATAGTAACCATGCTGTAATCTGATTTCAAGTTGTTGCACATGTTCTCCAAATTCTTTTCAACCATATCAAACATCTCCACAATATTATTTCGTTGCTCAGGAGTAAACCACACCTTGTCTTCAATTTTTCGCTCAATCCCTTTTGACATTTGATAATAAATATCTCCTATTCGCTCTAAATCTCCAACAATACTCAACATCCCCCTTACTTGAAGAGAAGAGAAATCACTCATTTCGCCTTCTGATACCTTAGATAAGTAATCTGCAACATCACGTTCTATCCTATCCGTAATGTCTTCATATTTTTTTACCCTGGCTAAAAGTTTACTTACCTTTTTAGGTTCTTGTTCTTTTACCAAATCTTTCACCATGCCATTCATTCTTTTAACAACCGAACCAAATTTGGCCGTTTCCTTTTGCGCTTCCATAATTGACATTTCCGGAGTTGCCATTATTCCAGTACTAATATATTCTAAGTTATACTCTTCATCAAGATCACCTTTCGATTTCACCGTTTTAATCGCAATTTTTACCAACATTGGAACAAACCAAATCATAATGGCCACATTCAAGAAATTAAATCCCGTGTGGAAAATTGCAAGCCCCATTGGTGCGCCCTCAGCAGTATAAGGACTGGCTGCATGGAAAATATTGACTGCCACCAAATCGACCAAATGCAAGATAGGTGTAAAGGTTACTAATAACACCATCCAAGTAACACCTACTATGTTAAACATAGAGTGAATTCTGGCGGATCTTTTGGCATGCACATTTCCGGGTAGCGATGCCAATTCAGCAGTTATTGTTGTTCCAATGTTTTCACCCAAGATCATTGCCGCAGCCACTTCAAATGGTATAATCCCACTAAAACAAAGTGTTTGTGTAAGCGCCATTGATGCACTCGAAGACTGTACCACTATTGTTAGAATAGTTCCTACTAAAATGAAGAATAAATTACTTAAAAGCCCCATGTTGGCATATTCCCCCAAGAAATTTAAAACTTCAGGGTTGTTTTTTACATCAGGCACAGCATGCTTTAATTCAGATAGCCCCCAAAATAAAATGGCAAAACCAACAACAAATTCTCCAATGTATTTAAGTTTATTTCTTTTAGCGAACAGTAAAGGAACACCTATAGCTAAAAGAGGTAATGCCATAGCCGCAATTTTTACTTTAAACCCCAAAACAGCAACCAACCAACCTGTAATAGTCGTTCCAATATTGGCTCCCAACATTATTCCTGCAGACTCTACCAACGAAAGCAATCCGGCATTTACAAAACTCACTGCCATCACCGTACTTGCAGATGAAGACTGAACCAAACAGGTTACTAAAAACCCAGTAAGCACCCCTAGATAGCGGTTTCTGGTCATCATGCTTAATATGTTCCTTAAACTTTTTCCTGCCGCTTTTTGGATTCCCTCACTCATTATTTTCATCCCGAAAATAAAAAAGCCGAGTGCTCCAATTAATTTTAATGCATCTATAAACCCAAAATCCATATTAATTTATTGTTAAGTAAATATTAAGAACAACAAATCTATAGTAGTCCAATTAATTTTGGATAAAAACCTATGTTAAGTTAATGTTAAGTTATTAACTTTTTAAGAAATTCGTATGGTGATTAAAGAAGTTAGTTTTCTTTCTTCTTTCTGTGTTTTAGAACTTTTGCCTCACTATAAAAAATCAATTCTTCTGCAATATTTTTCACCAAATCACCTACACGCTCCAGTTTTCTAATAATTGAAAGCAAATACAAATAGTTATGTGTTTTTTCTGGGTTTTCCTTTATTAGCTCAATAGCGACATTTGCCGCATTTCCATTAATTTCATTTAGAACTCTATCCTTAATAAAAACCTTTCTCGCCAATTTAGTGTCTTCTTTTTCAAAAGCTTCAAAGATATCATCCAACATGGTAAGTGCACTTTCATACATTTCCGCAAAACGAATCTTATCTAAGTTTTTCTGAGTTAATTGCTCGTCTACATTGTTAATGTATTTGGCTATCCCTACAGCATTGTCTCCTAACCTTTCTAAATCTGCACTAATTTTAAAGGAAGCCATTACGAACCGTAAATCAACAGCAACCGGGCTATATAATGCAAGGGCATTTTCTACATCTCGATCAATGTTTAATTCCATCGCATTTACACGATTTTCTTTGGCGTTTATTTCGTGAACCAAGTCCTTGTCAAAGGTTAAAACCGCATCCTTACCCTTGGCCAATTGGCTTTTAACTAAGGCCATCATTTCAACTACTTGTAGTTTTATTTGCTCTAATTCTGAATCTAAGTGTGTCATGTTTTATAAGTTTATCCGAACCTTCCAGTAATGTAGTTTTGAGTCCTTTCTTTTTGAGGAGTTGTAAAAATTTGTTTCGTTTCTCCAAACTCTATCAAATCTCCCATATAAAAGAAAGCTGTTTTATCGCTAATTCTTCCTGCTTGTTGCATGTTATGTGTTACTATTACAATGGTGTAATCTTGTTTTAGTTCAAACATTAATTCTTCTATTTTTCCTGTTGATATTGGGTCCAAAGCAGATGTTGGTTCATCCATTAAAATAATTTTGGGTTCAACAGCCAATGTTCTAGCTATACACAGCCTTTGTTGTTGTCCTCCTGAAAGCGCTATAGCAGACTTCTTCATTTCATCTTTTACTTCGTCCCACAATGCAACATCTTTCAACGATTTTACCACTCTTTCCTCAATAAAGGTTTTGTCCTTAATTCCTTGAATTTTTAATCCATAAGCAACATTATCAAAAATAGATTTCGGAAACGGGTTTGGTTTCTGAAAAACCATTCCAACTTCTTTTCTCAATTCTTCAACTGCTACATTTTTCCAATAGATCTTTTTGTTGTCTATTAATATTTCTCCTTTTATTGAAAACTCATCAATGTAGTCGTTCATTCTGTTAAAACACCTTAAAAAAGTAGATTTCCCGCAGCCTGATGGTCCGATAAAAGCTGTTACACTATTCTCCTCTACTTCAAGGTTAATGTTATTGAGTGCCTGAAACGCCCCATAAAAAACATCGACATTTCTTGCCTCTATTATCGTTTTCTTCTTTTTAGGCTCTTGCAATGTTTCAACAAGAGCATCAATTGGTTTTTTAGTTGTCATCGTATCTACCATTTAACTTTCTTTTGCCATTTATTTCTAAAGTAAACTGCTATTCCATTCATTATAAATGTGATTAATAATAATACTATAATCGCTGCTGCTGCATTTACAGCAAAGCCATGTTGTGGTCGCGAGACCCAATTAAAAATTTGAATCGGCATCACGGTAAACTCATCCATTGGGCTACTTGGTGCAAACGGAACATAGGCCAATGCACCAACAACGATCAATGGAGCTGTTTCTCCTATTGCTCTTGAAATTGCCAAAATAACCCCTGTTAAAACACCTCCTATTGAAGCGGGTAAAGTTTGATTCCATATTGTTTGCCACTTTGAAGCGCCAAGTGCCATTGATGCATCTTTGATAGAGCTGGGAACTGCTTTTAATGATTCTCTTGTAGCAACAATAATGATAGGAAGTATTAATAAAGACAAGGTTAAGCTGCCTGCTAACAAACTCCCGCCAAGTTTAAAGATTCGGACAAAAATCTCCAACCCTAATAATCCATATATAATTGATGGTACCCCTGCTAAATTGGCAATATTTATCTCTAACAGTGAGGCCAATTTGGTTTTCTTTCCATACTCTTCTAAGTAAATTCCTGCGCCAACACCCAAAGGAAAGGCAATTAACGTAGTCATCACCAAGATCCAAACAGTACCCATTACAGCTGTATATATTCCCGCCTTTTGAGGTCTTCTTGATGGAAGGTCTTTCATAAAGTCCCAATCAATTCTTGTTAGTCCTTCCTCCAAAATATTATAGATAAGGATGGCCAAAATAACCAAGCCAAAAAAAGTACAAACGATTCCGAATACCTGAAATCCTTTGTCTATTAATCTATTTTTTTGAGCATTAGTCATACTTTTCTTGGTATTTTTTCTTTATCCAAAAACTAATTGAATTCAATAAGAAAGTGAAAACGAACAATGTAATTCCTGCCGCAAAAATGGTCCTGTATTCCAACGATCCATGAGGCACATCTCCCATGCTTACTTGAACTATATATGCCGTGATTGTTTCTATCGGCACAGTAGGGTCAAATGAAAACCGAGGTTGTTGTCCAGCTGCTATAGCCACAATCATTGTTTCACCTATTGCCCTTGATATAGCAAGAATAATTGAAACCACAATTCCGGATGACGCTGCAGGAACCATCACTTTAAATGAGGTTTGAAAACGAGTGGAACCCATCCCAAATGATGCTTCTTTTAACCTTTTAGGAACAGCGTATAATGCATCCTCGCTCAAAGAAGAAACAAAGGGAATAATCATAATTCCCATTACAATTCCAGCAGACAACGCATTAAACCCTGCCAAATCCGGATAAATGGATTGTAAAAAAGGGGTAACAACAGTCAATGCAAAAAAACCATACACTACTGTTGGTACAGCAGCCAAAACTTCCAACAAAGGTTTAAATGTTTTTCTAAACCCTTTAGGGGCATACATATTCAAATAAACAGCAATGGTCAACCCAACAGGAAGGGCAACCAAAATAGCGATTGTTGTTGTCAATAGCGTTCCCGAAACCAAGGGAAGAATACCAAAATGCTTCTGAGCAAATAATGGTGTCCATTCTTTATCAGTAATAAACTCTATAAAAGAAACTTCTTTAAAAAAGGCTATGGTTTCAAATAGTAAAACCATAATAATACCTATGGTAGTTAAAATGGTAATTGAAGCAGCAAACTTCAATAGTGTTACTATTATTTTTTCACTAAATTTCATATGCCAAAAAGGATGGCCTAACTTCTCTTTGTTAGAAAACAGCCACCCAGTTTACCTACAACTTGTATTTTATTTTGTCGGAAGAAATGCTTTAAATTTTTCTCTTTGTTTAGCATACTCTGTAGATGGCAGTGCTATATAGCCCACTTCTTGGGCTATTTCCGGAACAAGTTCCAGGTAAAAGTTTACAAACTCTACAACTTCTTCTTTTGCTGCAGCTTTATCATTTACATAAATGAAGATTGGCCTAGATAGAGGTTTGTATGTTCCATCAGCAACAGTCGCTTCGGTTGGAGTAACAACTCCTTCTCCTCCGTCAACACCAATTAACTTTAACTTGTCTTGGTTTTCTTCATAATACGCCAACCCAAAAAATCCTAACCCATATTTGTCTGTAGAAATTCCTTGTACTAATACATTATCATCTTCACTCGCAGTGTAATCTCCCCTACTTGCTCCTTCTTCACCATTAATGGCTTTTGTAAAATAATCATAAGTACCTGATGCTACGCCTGGTCCAAATAAGTGAATTTCCTCATCAGGAAAACCATCTCTAATTTGACTCCACTTCATCACGACTCCTTGAGCTGCAGGTTCCCAAATTTTCTTTAATTCTTCAATTGTTAAATGATCAACCCAATCATTTCCTGGGTTAACCAAAACAGCCAATCCATCATAAGCAACTTCTAATTCAATATAATTAATTCCATTTTCTTCACATGCCAATTTTTCTTTGTCTTTAATTGGTCTTGAAGCATCACTTATGGCTGTTTCGTTTCTTGCGAATTTTTTAAATCCACCCCCTGTTCCTGAAACACCTACAGTAACTTTTACATCTGGCGCAATTGTTCGAAATTCTTCCGCTATTGCCTCTGTAATTGGATAAACCGTACTTGATCCGTCAATTTTAATGTCTCCAGAAAGAGCGTTTTCATCATTAGTTTTTTCTTCCACATTCCCTCCACAAGATGCCAGGCCAAAAACGATGGCTGCTCCTAAAATTATTTTTGTCTTCTTATTCATGTTTTCTATTATTAATTTGTTTAGGGCAAAAATAAAACCCAACTAACTTTGGGTTGTTAGAATTTTATTATCCTTATATTAATTAATTGTTACTTGTGTTAAGTTAATGTTACGAATAACGAATGAGCTAACTCTAAACCCATCCATAGTAACTGCGTTGTTAATATCACTTGTAGGTTAATCTTTGTTAAAATCTATTTTAACTGATTCTATTGCTTAGTGTTTGTGTATATTTGCCTCGTGAAAAATTTACAACTTCAGATTGTTTTTTTTGTATTGGTTATCATTACTCCGATAGGGCTATCTACGATTGACTTCATTAGTGATTTTGGAAGCAATTATGAGTTGTGTGAAAACCCTTTTGAAGAAGAGCAAAATGAAGAACGAGAATCTGAAGAGGAAAAAGAAACAGAATCATTAGAGGGTTTTAGCTTCTTTTTCCAATATAGTTTTACTGATCACAACCACAAAAAACTTAATCATACTTCAAGAAACAACCTTTTTACCTATAGGCACGGTGATGTCCTAACACCCCCTCCCGAACGTCTTTAGTTTCTGTTGAGAATATTTGCTCACTTTAACAATCTAACAATGATTGTTTCTTTGTTGTAGTCTTATTTCAAAACCAACAGGAAAGGGTAGTTTCCTTACAATCAAACTATTAATTCAAAAACCAAATTTTCCCTTTTAAAAGGAAGATAAAACTTAATAAATGAAAAATATATTCAATTTCAAACACCTTAAAGGAGACTTGTTCGGTGGTCTAACTGCAGGAATAGTTGCTCTTCCGTTAGCATTAGCTTTTGGTGTAAGCTCTGGCCTTGGTCCAAGCGCAGGACTATATGGTGCTATTTTTGTTAGTTTCTTTGCTGCTCTGTTTGGTGGAACAAACACCCAAATATCTGGTCCAACAGCACCTATGACGGCCGTTAGTATGGTTGTTATTGCTGGGATAATTGCCATTAATGATGGGGACCTATCAAAAGCTCTTCCTGCTATTTTAACTGTGTTTTTATTGGCAGGGTTATTCCAAATCGGCTTAGGGCTAATTGGCTTAGGTAAATACATTAAATACATTCCTTACCCTGTTGTTTCTGGTTTTATGACCGCGATTGGAGTGATTATTTTAATTACACAAATTCTTCCATCCATTGGGTATTATCCAAAAGAAGATGCCGCTTTTGTGGAACAGTTTAAACCTCAGGCCGAAGAGATAATCTTAGATAATATTTTGAAAGAAGAAACAGGTGAAGGAATCTTAGTTTTAGAAGATTTTAGAGAAACCATAATTCGTTCAGAGCATGTAACTGAGGATCAAATTCTCAAAGAATCACAAACCTTAGCGGCAAAAGAAGCATCTGGTGTTTTAGGGGCTATAAAGGTTCTTCCAAGAGCGATTAAACACATCAGTTGGTTAGAGCTACTCTTGGCCTTAGGAACAATCGTTATCATTTATGGTTTTAAACGAATTACAACAGCTGTTCCGAGTACATTGGTAGCGCTTCTCGTAATGTCGGGAGTTGCCGTTGGTTTCAATTTAGACTATCGGCCTATTGAGCAAATTCCAGGAGGGTTGCCAATTCCTAATTTAGAAATTTTTACAGGTTTTGACCTTAAGAGTGTTTTGCCCTATATTTTTACGGCTTTAACATTATCTCTCTTGGGAGCTATTGATTCATTGTTAACTTCTGTTGTCGCTGACAACATGACCAAAACAAAACATAAGGCTAATAAAGAATTAATTGGACAGGGTATTGGAAATAGTCTTGGTGCAATTTTCGGAGGTATTCCTGGTGCTGGAGCAACCATTCGAACTGTTGTTAATATAAAGGCTGGTGGAAAAACCAAATTGTCTGGGATGGTTTCTGGAATAGTCCTTCTTTTGATACTGTTGGTTTTAGGCCCTATTGCTTCTCAAATTCCTGCTGCTGTTTTAGCTGGAATACTAATTACCGTTGGTATCGGTGTAATGGACTATAAAGGCTTAAAGGCAATTCCTTATATGCCTAGAGATACCGTTATTAAAATTGGAAAAGTGGTGCTTTTTAGGTTAAGTTCAGATGTTCTAATTATGTTTACCGTATTGATTCTTTCTTCTATATGGAACTTAGTATATGCGGTTGGTATTGGTTTGGTGTTTGCATCCTTAATGTTTATGAAAAAAATTGGGGACCTGACATCCGAGCGTTCAGATGTTAAGTCGCTGCTTCACGAAAAATCTTGGCCAGATGAGGTTGATTTTCCACAAAGTTTAAAGGAAGAGGTTTTTGTAAAGCACATTAAGGGTCCGTTGTTTTTTGGATCTACAAGCCACTTCGAGCATTTGGCTAAACAAATTCCTGAAACGACTTCTGCTGTGATCATAAGAATGGAACGAGTTCCTTATATAGACCAATCAGGGCTGTATGCCATGGAGGATGTTGTTATTGATTTAACCAAAGAAGGTAAAAAAGTGTTGTTGGTAGGTATACTTAATCAGCCTAAACTTAGGCTTGAGCGGATAGACATCATTCCAGATTTAATTCCAGAAGAACAACTATTTGATAATTTTAAAGATTGTTTGGTCTGGATAAAAGAAAATGTAAAAGACAACTATTAAATATTAAAAAAATGAAAACACAAACAAAAAATATACAAGATAGCCTAACACCTAAAGACGCATATGAAATTTTGGTGGAGGGAAATAAAAGGTTTCTTCAGGGCGAAAAAGCTGAAAGGAACTTAAACAATCAAGTTGATGAAACAAGTGATGGCCAATATCCTTTTGCAGCAATATTAAGCTGCATAGACTCTCGGGTTCCTGTTGAATTGGTTTTTGACCAAGGGATAGGGGATGTTTTTAGTGTAAGGGTTGCTGGAAACATAGTTAATGAGGACGTGTTGGGCTCAATAGAGTACTCCTGTAAAGTTGCCGGTTCTAAACTTGTTATTGTAATGGGACACACAAAGTGTGGCGCAGTAACCGCTGCATGTAACAATGTAGAGCTTGGAAACATTACGCCTTTATTACAAAAAATTGACCCCGCAATTGATTCTCTTGGGTTAACAAAAGGCTCAAATGATATACCAGTAGAAAAAGTGGCTGTTGAGAATGTAAAATTATCCATGGATAGAATTCGAAATGAAAGTCAAATTTTATCAGAAATGGAAAAAGAAGGTAAAATTGAAATCCTTGGAGCAATATACCACGTAGAAAATGGTGCTGTTTCGTTCCTTGAAGGTTAACAAAAAAGCCTATTAAATAAAAAGCCCTCTGGTTAGAGGGCTTTTTTTATTGGTTTAGATATCCTTAAAGGTGAATATCAATTTGTAGTCGATACATTAATTCACTATCAGGATCATCTACTGTTGTGCTGTAGGTAATGTCTGACTGTACTTTTAATTTATGTCCAGCAAAGAATTTTGAAATTCCAAAAGTATACTGTGTTTGTGCTTCTTTTCCAGTAACATCTGTATCCCAATCTGTAAGCGTGTATCTTCCGGCAACTTCCCAGTTGTTTTTGAACATGTAACCCATTTGAAGGTTCATTCCTGTTCCAACAGCAACAACATCTCCCGTTTTTGTTCCATCTGAATTCATCGCGCTATCCTGTTCTGCAGTTCTTATGGCATATTCACCCATTATAGATAGTCCGCCATATTTAAACATCATATCTCCAAAAACTGTTACCACATCTGTTTCAAAATAACCTTCGTCATTTTCCATGTAGCTTCCTTGATTACTTTTTGTTTTCACAGCCCTATCATGCATGTCATAAGTTCCACCCAGGGCTAATTTTGGCTTTTCCTCTCGTTTCACAGAAGACCCAACATAATCGCCTTTGCTTGCAAATTTTCCAAAAGGTAAAACCTCTATTCTTCCTGTATATTGATACCCCCCAAGGTTAGCATCAGTTACATTTCGTCCTTCTCCTTGAGATACAGAAACAATTTCTCTAACCGTAAATTTTTCACCTAAGGTAAAATGATGCCTCAATTGTGCTCCCATATCCCTATCAATATTAAAGTTAGAATTTAATTTAGACCGATCAACCAATTGAAGGTTTGCAGAAGAAACAACACGTTCTCTATTCCCTGGAAGCTTTGTTTGCCCAGCCCACAAGGTAAAGTTTTCGTAAAAATTCCACTTGATAACAGCATCCAGAATTACTCGGGGAGCGCCTTTTGTGTGTGATGATGCTCCTGAAATGTCTCTATTGGTAAGGCCTAATTCCATCTTATACTTAAGTCTTGGGCTAAATGCGTGCCCCCCAAATTTTAGTCTTGCTCTACGAATTAAAAACTGCGAACGTCCCGCACCAACGCCTGTTGAATCATTTACATCCCACTCTCCGATATACAAGGATTGCATTCTTACCGCAAACTTCATACTATACGAATTATCCTTTGCTACAACATTGTATAGCCCTTTTCCAAACTTATTGTTTGTAGTGTCTTGTGCAAACGTAAATATTGTTAGGCCTACTGCTATTAATAATAAATTAACTTTCTTCATCTTTTTAGTTAGTGTTATTTGTTTAATTAAATACAACACAAAAATATAGGGTAATAGTAAGCGCGATGTTATGAGATATTTACTTCTATGTTAAGTTTATGTTAACATTGTAGGGTTGGCCTAACGTGTGAGGACTACGTAATCTTTAAGAAGGGTTTTTAGAAATAGTATTTTGTCTTTTGGTGCCTCAAGAGTTAGTTCTTTTTCCATTTTTTTTACCAATAGCTCCAATGCTTTTTGATGTGCATAATTAGGGTTTTTAGTGCTTCGCTCAATGGTTTCCTTTACAATTAGCATGGATTCTTCCTTCATTTTTATTACCTGGGGGTAGGTTGGTGTATATGCTTTCATTTTATTCAGTCGCATAAGATTTTGCAGCTTCATTCTTTCCGTTTTACCAACTTTAACTACAACGGTGTTGGCCAAAAAATCTCCTAATCGTTGATTTTTTGAAGAGGCTAAAATTCCCAAACTAGCAACGGCACCAACAAAACTATAAATGTCCACTATTCTAAAAACCCACCTCATTACATAGTCTAAAAAATGTGTTTTTTCTCCATCTGCTTTTATGACCCTAATGTTTAAGGCCTTTTTTCCGATTGACTGTCCGTTATTAAAATGCTCAAATGCTAAGCTGTAAAAAAAGATAACAGGAAATAATGTAAAGTACATCACAATGTCTGCCGCCCTTCCAAAAATACCCTGGACAATTAGCGCGATTATTAAGCCGCTTACCGTCAATATTACAACGTCTAATAAAAAAGCCACACACCTAGAGATCAGTGATGACAATTCGTACTCAACTGTCACATTTTGGGTCGTTGTTATTTCAATCTTATTCACTTTTATATATTAAATCTATTGTCTAAATTGGACACTTCGCAGACAAGGCCCATGAAAGAATCTGATTTTATCGAACAAAATAAGGAAAAGTGGAAACACTTTGAACAAAACCTTGTGAAAAAAGATGCAACCCCTCAAGAGGTAAGTAAGCTTTTTGTTCAAATAACAGACGACTTGTCCTATTCTCGGACCTTTTACAATAACCGATCTGTTAAGCTTTATTTAAATGGAATAGCAAAGCTTTTATTCAACGATATTAATAAGGCAAAAAAAAATAAATGGTCTGTTTTTGCCTCTTTTTGGAAAAAAGAATTACCGCAGGTTATGTACGCTTCCAGGCGGCCCATGTTAATTTCCTTTTTGGTTTTTTGGTCTTGTTTTATTTTGGGGGTCATCACCAGCATTTATGAGCCAAGTTTTGCCAATACCATTTTAGGTGACTCCTATATCGTCATGACCAATGAAAATATTGAAAGCGGAAGCCCAATGCATGTCTATGCTGATGATGGAGAAATGGAGACATTTTTGCCCATTCTTTTGAACAACCTACTTGTTGCTTTTAGAACCTTTTTCTCAGGGTTTTTTGCATCAATTGGTAGCTTGGTAATTATGATGTACAACGGTGTTATGGTTGGTGTTTTCCAATTTTTCTTTGTTGAAAAAGAGGTCTTAACTGAAATGATGGCGAATGATGGAGCAATTCGTGGGTTTTTCCATTATTTCTTTTTTGATGACAACCTGTTTAGAAAATCTTTCCTCTCCATTTGGACCCATGGAACACTCGAAATTTCAGCAATAATCATTGCTGGTGGTGCAGGAATAACTCTTGGGAAGGGCTTGTTATTTCCGAAAACATATTCTCGGCTTCAAGCTTTCAAAATGAGCGCAAGAAATGGCCTGAAAATAATTATGGGAATTAGTCCTGTAATCTTTTTAGCAGCTTTTATTGAGGGGTTTCTTACCCGGCATACCGACATACCTAACATTTTAAGGCTCTCATTTATTTTACTTTCGCTTGCTTTTATTATTGTTTACTTTGTTTGGTATCCTCGATGGGTCGCTAAAAAAACAGCTTTTGTAGAAGACAGTTTAGATGTTGCCCCTGTTTATGTGAAAAAAAATCCTTTTAATCCGAATAAAATTCTATCGATAGCCGAACTCTTTTCGGAATCACTACGCGTATATTTTAAGAGTTTAGGTTTTTACTTAACGTTTGTCCTGCCTTGTTCCTTGTTGTTTGCAATAATTGTTGCCACAGATGAAATCGGATTGTTTTTTGAAGCGGACTATTACTATGTTTCGTATACTATTGCAGATTACTTTAATTACAGCGCCCTCCCTGCTGTTGCTATTATATCCGGATTGTTTTTTCTGTTTTTCTTTGTGTTTTCAACGCTTTTTACCAAGCTCAAACTAACGGCTCCAGAAGAAAAGTTTAGCATCAAAAACACTTCGTTTAGTTATTCTGCCCTTTCTTTTTTCTTGTGTACACCCGTTTTTGTTGGTTTAATTGCTATTGGTAATGGCTGGTTTGTTTTCTTAGCGTTTTTATTATTGCCCTTGCTTATTTTAATGTCAAGTGTTAGCTCAAATGAAAATATTAATTTTTTTGCCGCTGCAGGAAAAACAAGTAGTTTACTGAATAACAACTGGTTTAAATTTATTGCGTTATCTCTTTTAATTTCGGCCTTGTTAAGCCTATTCTTTTTTTCCATCAATGCAATCTTTGACTCCCTTATTGTTAAAACAGGAATTATTTGGAGCCTAACGGATGATGATGAGATTGCAAATAGTTTGTCTCTTGGTTTTTCCGCTTTTTTAATCTCTTTTAGCTTCCTGTCCTACCTAATTTTAATGAGCGCATCATCATGCGTTTTGTATTATACATTAAAAGAAACACATACTGCAAAAGACCTGTTGGTTAGGATAAAAAACATAACAGCGAAAGAGTGAGGGGCCTAAAAACATATTTTTTTGTTCTAAGCCTGCTGGCTGTTTTGCCCTTTTTAATGGCACAAGATTCTCCCGTCATTAAAGAATCTGAATGGGAAAAATCAACCAAAGGAATTGATTATACTGAAAATTACAAAGAGGTTAAGCCCGATGAAGAGCAAAAAGACGAAACACAAAACACGAATAGTCTTTCTAGCCCTTCATTAAGTTATGATTGGAGTGGGCTGAAATATGTTTTTTACATTGTTGTTGTTGGTCTCGTTTTGTTTCTCATTATTAAAATATTAAGCAATCTAAATAAAAACCCCAACATTAAAAAGCAAGACATAAGCATTGAGTCAATTGAGGAGATAGAAGAAAAAATGCATGAAATAGATTTGGATCAACTGCTCATCGAAGCTATCCGTCAAGAAAATTATCACATTGCTCTTCGAATTAATTTCTTAATTATAATAAAGCTTCTGTCTGAACGGAACGCTATTGTTTGGGCAAAAGAGAAAACGAACTGGGAATACTATTCTGAAATTAAAGACATTGTTACAAAAGACGGGTTTAAATCTATTGTTTTGGTTTTTGAGCCTGTTTGGTATGGAGAGCAACAAATAACAAAGGATGGGTTTAGCAAGTTACAACCTGTTTTTGACGGTTTTAAAAATCAACTAAAAATAAATGAATAGAAACATCATCATTATCATTTTTGTTGCTGTTTTTGTTGCGGCCATTTCTTTGTTTTATTACTACGCCAAGCAGTATTCTCCAAAATACAGTTGGACTGAGTCTTATAAAAAAGGAAATGATCAACCCTACGGACTAAAGGTTTTTTATGATTTGCTTGATAATGGTGAAAATGAAATGACCAACATTAAGCGTTCATTTAATGAAACGTTGGACACCACTGTCTCTAACACCAATTATATTGCTTTAGGAGATCATTTATACATTGACTCTCTAAGGGCTATACACATTTTAAAATATGTAGAAAACGGCAATAACGCTTTCATTGCCTCCAATAGTGCTCCCATAGAAGTAACTCGAATGCTTCTTCCACATACAGACTCTATTCATGGTTATCATTATACTTTTGATAGCATTGTTTCCGTCTCTTTTAAAGACAAAAAAGTGGAAGAGAAGCTTTCTTTTCATTACCAATACTTGAAAGATACCAGCTCTCTTTATTGGAGCATCTATTATAAAAACTACTTAAGCGACACGCTCTCTACCTATGGCTTTGAACCTATTTCTTTTCTTAACGATGAAGTAAATTGTTATTCTTTTAATTGGGGAAAGGGGAGGGTCATAGTACATTCAAATCCAATATTATTTACGAACTACAACATCATACAAAAAAATGGTTTTACCAATGCGAGCAATATTCTGTCTCACTTAAACAGCGGACCAATTTTCTGGGATGAAACCAGTCAAAAACCTTCTTTTAACCCAAACAACGAAGAGGGGCTGTCTTCGGAAAACCCTCTTCAGTTTTTATTTTCACACTATACTTTAAGGTGGGCTTGGTATTTATTTTTGATCACCATTCTCGTTTACTTATTGTTTAGAACAAAAAGAGAGCAGCGTATCATTCCTATCTTACAAAAAAACACAAATACGACAATAGAGTACACCAAGGCTGTGGGCGTTTTGTATTTTCAAAAAGGACAACACAAATTAATTGCCAATGAGATGTACGTCTTATTAATGGCACACCTGAGAAGTCGGTATGGGATAATAACAACCACTGAAGAACCTGAACTAATCAGTAATATTATTACAAAATCGGGAATAGACGAAGACACCATTAACACCCTCTTTGATCATTTTAGAAAGGTACGCTATAGTCCAATGGCTAATTCGAAAGATTTAATTAATTTACACACCGTTGTAGAGCAATATTATAAAAACTGTAATTGATGAAAGACCAAGAATTAAAATCAGAAGAAAACAAAGAAAAGGAAACGGCCAGCACGCCAGAGGAAACTAAACCTACAGAAAACAACAACCCTGAGGCTTCCCCTGAAGCAGAGAGCACAAGTTCTTTTGCGCCAAAAACAAATCCGGACATTACTTTTGTTAATGATATTTTTGAAAAAACAAAAACTGAAATACAAAAGGTAATTGTTGGAAACGATGAGCTTATACAGCTGATTTTGGCAGGAATGCTTACTGGTGGTCATATTTTATTAGAGGGAGTTCCTGGTGTTGCTAAAACACTAACTGCAAAACTAATTGCTCAATGCATGCATATCGATTTCAAAAGGATACAGTTTACGCCTGATTTAATGCCTTCAGATTTAATTGGTGTTAACGTTTTTAACCTACAAAAATCTGAGTTTACCTTTAAAAAAGGACCTGTGTTTTCCAATTTGATTCTAATAGATGAAATAAATCGGTCTCCTGCAAAAACCCAGGCGGCTCTCTTTGAAGCAATGGAAGAAAAGCAAATAACGGTGGATGGCGTAACCTATAAATTGGACCTTCCCTTTTTTGTTGTGGCAACTCAAAACCCTATTGAACAGGAGGGAACCTATAAGTTGCCTGAAGCACAGCTCGATCGTTTTTTATTTAAATTAAAGGTTGGCTATCCAAGCTTAGAAGATGAAGTCAACATCTTGGAGCGTTTTAAAAATGATTTTTCCAACGACCATTCTGGGCAAGTAAGTAGTGTCGTTAAACCAAAAGACATTGAAAAGTGTAATGCCATTATCGAAAAAATTCACATTAAAAGTGAGCTCATTAGCTACATTGCTACAATCGTTAATGAGACAAGAAACAACGGAAGTCTATTTTTAGGGGCGTCACCGAGGGCTTCTATGGCCATAATGAAAACCTCAAAAGCCGTTGCTGCTTTGAGGGGGCGAGACTTTGTTACTCCGGATGATATACAAACTGTTTGTTATCCTGTTTTAAACCATAGAATTATATTGTCTCCTGAAAAAGAAATGGAGGGAATAACAATTGATTCTGTGATAAAAGAAATCATTAAAAAGATAGAGGTTCCACGATAAACAGGAGTAAAGTTAACAAGCCATGAAACTGATTAAAAGCCTATACCTTACGGATCGCATATTTTATGCGCTTGGAGGTATCGTACTTTTTTTCTTTTTTTCTTTTTTTTTTGAGTTCCTCTTTTTTGTTGCTCTTTGTGCATTGGTGATAACCGTTGCTCTTTTTGTTGTTGATTTTTTTCTTCTTTATACTAAAAGAAACATCGTTGATGTAAAAAGAACTGTTTCTTCTGTTTTATCTCTTAGTGATGAAAACAGTATTTTCATTCGCATCGAAAATAATTCCAACCTAAACCTTACAATAAAAATAATTGACGAGCTTCCCTATCAATTAGGGGAGAGAGACTTTAACATTAAGACCTCTCTCGGTAAGTTAGACAAAGACACCATAAAGTATAAGTTAACCCCTCTTGTTCGTGGAGAGTATTCTTTCGGAAATATTCATGCAATGATAAGTTCTTTCATTTTTTTTATCCAGAAAAAAGAAACTTCTTTTGCTGAATTTAAAACAGCCGTTTACCCTTCAATTCTTCAAATGAAACAGCAAGAGTTAATTGCGCTCAATCACCCATCCTTTACTCAGGGTGATAATAAAATGAAAAAGGTTGGCAAAAGTTATGAGTTTGATCAAATAAAATCCTATGTCTCTGGAGACGACCCAAGAAACATAAACTGGAAAGCAACAAGTAGGCTTAATGAATTAATGACCAATCATTTTGAAGACGAAAGATCCCAGCAGGTTTATTCTATTATTGATAAAAGTAGAATAATGAAAATGCCTTTTGATGGTTTAACATTGGTAGATTATGCCATTAATACCTCATTAGCCTTATCAAACATCATCTTAAAAAAACAAGATAATGCAGGGCTTATCACTTTTTCCGAATCAGTTGACACCGTTCTAAAAGCAGACAAGTCTAATATGCAATTAAAAAAGTTGATGTTTTCTCTGTACAAAGAAAAATACAACTATTCTGAAGCCAACTATGAGCTTCTTTATGCCAATGTAAGGCGATCAATACCCAATAGAAGCTTGCTTTTTTTATATACCAATTTTGACAGTTTCTACGCCCTTGAAAGAGTTGTTCCTATATTAAGAATGTTAAATAAATACCACCTATTAATTGTAATGTTTTTTGAAAATACAGAGCTTGACGCGTATTCTAAACATGAAGCAAAAACAGTATTAGACATCTATCAGCAAACGATTGCAAAAAAGTTTATTTTAGAAAAAGACCAGATTGTTAAGGAGCTAAAAAAACATGGAATCCAATCCATAAAATGCAATCCAAAAGAACTTTCCATAAACACGATAAATAAATACTTAGAGCTTAAGTCTGTTGGGGCTATTTAGCTTCTTTTTGCCGCTTTATGGTTTAAATCATTTTTAAATACCTATTATTTTCTTTACTTTATAGTTATAAACATATAAAACTATAACTGATGGAACATTCAGCTGTCAAATGGATTCAAATTCCAGCCAAAAAGTTAAGCCGTGCAGCAACATTTTATCAAAACGTTTTCGATGCTGCCTTCTTTTTTGAAGAATTAAATGATATTCCACATGCTGTTTTCAAAACTGGAGAAAATGGAAGGAAGTTTTTAAACGGAGCAATAATAGAGGTTGGAGAAGGTGATTTTTTTGGGCAAGGATCTATTTTGTTTTTTGATGCTACAGGAGACTTCGAAACCATAATTACTCTTATTAGTGAAAACGGAGGAAAAATTATTACGCCAAAAACACTAATTACACACAAAGAGAGCGGTAATTCATATACAATTCCTAATACATATATTGATAATAAGCCTGGATATTATGCTCATTTTTTGGATTCTGAAGGAAATAAAATGGGCTTATATGGAACTAATTAGTTTCTTCTGTCGTTTGATTTTCTTTGTTTTCGCTCTCTTTCTCGGTATAATAAATTAGAAGCGTAATAACCAAAACAAGAAACAAGAAAAAGTAAAACCTTTTTTGTTTGTAAACAGGTCTTTTGGTAAGCATTCTATGTTTGTTTAAAATACCATCCAAGTTTTCCTTTTCACTAATCTGTTGGGTAGAAAGCTCTTTTCTATTTATTTTAACTATATTTTTCTTTTTATCACTCATTCTTTTGCTCTTTAAAACTATAACATTTTACCCTTCATTTCTTCCAGTACCCTATATGTTCTAACCTTTGCATTATTTTCGGTAATATTTAATATTTGCCCTATTTCTTTAAACGCTCTTTTCTCAAAAAATCTCATTTCAATTAATATTAATTTTTCTTCGTTAAGCTCAGATAATGTTTTCAGTAGCTTTTCTCTTTTTTCTTCATTAAAAAAATCTCCTGATTCTACTATTATTTCTTTAATTTCAGTTTCATCAATGTTTACTAATCTTTTATTCTTGGTATTTCTATAATGTTGGTTTACCTCATTTAAAGCAATTTTATATAGCCAAGAAGAGAAAGGGTATCCTCTAAATTCATATTTATTTAAATTAATAAGTGCTTTTAAAAAAACTTGAGAAGTTATATCTGCAGCATCGTCTTGGCTTTCCATTCTTTGATAAATAAAACGAAAGATTTGTTCGTGATATTTTTTATAAATAGGAGCAAAGTAATTACTGTCTTGCTTTGCAAGGTTTATTAAATCTTTTTCTGATTTAACATTCTTATTTTTATTAAAAATGGACATTAAAAAAGCGTTCTACATAATATAGAACGCATAAATATAAAAAAGAAACAATATTTTTTTCTAACAGCTAATTTTTTCTACCCTTGCCGCATGTCTCCCTCCCTCAAACTCCGTATTTAAGAAAATATCTACACAATTTAAAGCTTCTTGTTCTTTCATGTATCTCGCTGGTAATGCAATTATATTAGCATCGTTGTGAAGCCTGGCCATTTCAGTTATATCTTCCTGCCAGCATAAAGCAGATCTTATTCCCTGATGTTTATTTGCTGTCATATTTATTCCATTTCCACTACCACATATTAATATTCCTAAATCAACATTATTATTTTCAACTGCTGAAGCAACAGGGTGAGCATAGTCGGGGTAATCTGCTCTATCATCAGAAAAAGGACCAAAGTCCTCAAACTCAATTTTATTATTTTTTAAATGTTCTTTTACTTTCTCTTTAAGATCAAACCCTGCATGATCACTGCCAATTGCTACTTTATTTACTTCCATTTATACATATATAAGTTATGAACATCATTTTTTGTAATTTTTTTTAAAACGCTGAAAATTAACACTCTAAAATTAACCATAAACCTGTTGAAAAGAATAAACATTTGTTACAAAAATAAAACTAAAATATTAGGTTATGTCTTTTATAAATACAATGCTTTTTCTTTTTTTTAAATACAAGTTTATTTGTAATTTTTTTAAGCCTCTTTTTTAACATTTTACGAACCAATTATTTTATCGCTAAATTTTTTATTTATTATTATTATTTTAATGAACACTTCGTTAATTAAATTGTTAAATTGTAGTTTTTCAATCATTTAAACGTTTAATAAATGTTCATTTACTTTTATAACTTTTAATAAATGAGAAATGCAAGAAAACAAATTATTAATTTTAAACTGTTTTAACAGTATAGTAATAATAATAGATTTTATTTTTAAATAATATATTATATATATAATCGTGTTTAATAAAATTCCAATAATATTAGTTCTTCTTTTTTTTACATTCCATTCTTTTGCACAAGAAAAGTTGAAAGATGGTTTTAAAAAGTTTTATTATGAAAATGGACAAGTATCGAGTGAAGGTACAATTAAAAATGGTTTGCCCGAAGGGTACTGGATATCATATTATCCAACAGGTTTAATTAAATCTGAAGGAAATAGAAAAGCAAATTTATTAGATAGTACTTGGATTTTTTATAATCAATATGGTGATTTAACATCTAAAATCAATTATACTTCAGGTAAAAAAAATGGATTAAAAATTTCTTATAGTGATAGTTGTAATATTGTTTTAGAAGAATATTATGAGAATGATATTAAACAAAATATAACTACTTTTTTTTATGATGTAGCTGGACATAAAAAATGGAAAGAAATTAATTTTATTGATAATGTAAAAGAAGGAAAAGCTTTTGAATATGGATTGGATGAAAGATTAATTACCTTAATTTTTTATAAAAAGGGTACTTTAATGGGAAAGGAATTTATCAATAGATATGATAAATTAAATAAGAAAAAAGGTACGTGGAAAGTATTTTATGATAATGGAAAATTAAAAGAAGAATCAAGGTATAAAAATGATCTTTTGAATGGGTATTATAAAGAGTACGATAAAAAAGGAAAACTTATAAAAGCTACGCTATATATAGATGGTGTTCCTCAAAGCTTTGCTGCTGAATTAGCTACTTTAGATATTAGGAAAGAGTATTATCCAGATGGACAGGTTAGGGTAGAGGGTATTTATGATGTAACCGGAAGAGAAAATGGATTATTTAAATACTTTGGAGAAGATGGAAAAATAGAAAAATCAGAAATTTATTTACATGGCGTTTTATTAGCAAAGGGATTAATAGATGAAGAAGGTAGAAGACAAGGGTATTGGGAAGAATATTATAAAAATGGAAAAATAAAATCAAAGGGAAAATATAAGGATGGAAAAAGAATAGATGAATGGGAGTATTATTTTGCTAATGAACAAATGCAACAGAAAGGAAAATATTTAAAAGATGAAAAACCAACGGGCTTATGGATATGGTATTATAATGATGGAAGTATATTAAGAGAAGAATCTTTTAGAAAAGGAAAAGAAGATGGTATGATGCATGAATATACCCAAAATGGAAAAATAATAACAAAAGGAGAATACATTGATGGATTAAAAGATGGACCATGGTTTTATGAAATGGGAGATCATATTGAAGAAGGTAATTACTTAGATGGTCAAAAAAATGGACTCTGGGTTTATCATTATACAAATGGAAAAATAAATTTTGAAGGTAATTTCAGAGATGGTGTAGAAGATGGTAAACATAAATTTTATTACGGTAATGGTAAATTAAAGAGAGAAGAAATTTATGTAATGGGCATTAAATCTGATAATTGGAAATCATATAATGATTTAGGAGAATTAGTTTTAACCATTTATTATAAAGAAGGAAAAGAGTATAAAATTGATGGTACGAAATTAAAAGAATAACAGTGGATTATTCTAAAAAATCAAAAGAAGAGTTAATAGAAGAATTAAAATTTCTTAAAAAGAAAGAAGAAATTATATCTTTAGTATTAGATGATACTAATGAAATTATTTATCATGTGTCTTATGATAAAGATAATAATAAGCATTTTGAGTATGTAAGCCCCCATGTAGAAAGAGTTATGGGTATTTCCACAAAAACATACATTGATGCAAACTACAAAAATAAAATATTAGAATATTTTCATCCAGATGATGTTAAGAATTTAGTTACGCTTTCAAAAAAAATAACATTTAAAGAAAGAGAACATAGTTTTATTTATCGCTTTTTTAATAAAAAATTAAAAAAGTATATATGGATAGAAGAAAATATTGTTGCTGTTTATGGAAAAAACAAAAAAAGAACAGCCATATATGGAACAGCTAAGGATATTACGGAAAAAATTCATTTTGAAGAAAAGATTAAAATTTCTGAAAAAAGTTATAAAGATCTATTTGATAATAGTCCAGACTTGCTATACATTCAGTCGAAAGAAGGTGATTTTATAGATGTAAATAAAGCCGTATTAAGAAAATATGGATACAGTAAAAATGAATTATTGGGAAAAACCCCTCTGTTTTTAGGTGCTCCTGAAAAAAACAACTTAGATCTAATTTTAAAAAAAATAAAACTTGCCTGGGAAGGAAAAAAACAAACATTTGAATTTTGGGCTATAAAAAAAAATGGTGTCATATTTCCTAAAGAAGTAGTTGTAAGGAAGGGTAATTATTTTGGAGAAGATATAATTTTAGCATCAGCAAGGGATATAACTAAACAAAAAGTTGTTGAAGGACATTTAAAAGAAAACGAGGAAAAATATAGAAATATTTTTAGCAAAAACTTAGCGGGTGTTTTTATTACAGAAAATAATAAGATCATTGATTGTAATAATTCTTTTGCTAAAATATTTGGATATAAATCAAGAGTAGAGCTAATAGGTAAAAGTGTCGACAACCTATATTTTTCTAAAAAGGACAGAGAAGTTTATATTAAGAGTTTAAGGAAAAAAGGAATTCTAACGAACTATAGAATTCGTCATAAAAATAAACAAGGAAATGAAATTTGGATTTCAACAAATGTTTCTTTGAAAAAAGAGGGAAGAATAGAAGGAACTCTCGTGGGAATATCAGAACAAATTGAGGTTGAAAAGAGGTTAAAACAAAGTGAAAAAAATTATAAAGATTTAACAGAGAATTCTCCTTATGGAATATTTGTTCATACGAATGGAAAGATTATTTATGGAAATAAACAGGCCTATAAAATTTGGGGATTAAAATCTAAAACAGAAAAAAAATTAACGCTTCATGATTTTATATTACCCGAAAATAAGAAAGAAGCTGCGGAAAGAACAAAAAGAGCATTGTTAGGGGAGAATGTTCCTTTTAAGGAATTTAAAATTAAGAAGCCATTTACAAATGCGATCATTTATGTAGAAGCCAAACCGACACTTTTTGAATTTCAAGGAGAAAAAGCTATACAAGTTGTTTTTAACGACATAACAAACGAAAAAGAATTATCTAAAGAAAAACTAAGAGCAACAATAGCAGAAGAATCGAATAAGATGCTTCAAAAGGAGATATCAGAAAGAAGAAAAATAGAGAAAAAGTTAATAGAAAACCAAAAATATACCAATAGCATTATAAGTAGTTCATTAGATATTATTTGTGCATCAGATAAAAATGGAAAAATAATAGAGTTTAATTCTGCTGCCGAGCAAGCTTTTGGATATAGGGAAGCCGCAGTAAAAGAAAAAGGGGTGCATTTAATTTATGCATCAAAAAAAGAATATTTAAAAGTAAGTAAACAACTTAAAGAAACAGGAGCTTTTGTAGGCGAGGTAAGAAACAAAAGAAAAAATGGAGAAAGGTTTACTTCATTTCTATCTGCATCAGTTTTATATAATGAAAGAGGCGAACATATTGGAACAATGGGTGTCTCAAGAGATATTACGGAATTAAAAGAAGCAGAACAACAGCTTATAGAAAGTGAAGAAAAATATAGGGATTTATTCGAAAATGCAACGGACTTGATACAAAGTTTGGACATGAAAGGAAACATTCTTTACGTTAATGATGCATGGAAGAATACAGTGGGTTATTCAGAAAAAGAGATAGAAAATAAAAATATTTTTGAAGTGATACACCCTGACTGTAGAGGGAGGTGTGAAAAACTATTTAAAGAAATAAGCAAAAATGCAGAAGGAGAAACTAAAAAAATATCTTATGAATTAAAAAGCAAAAAAGGGGAGAAGATTATATTAGAAGGGAATGTTAGCTTAAAATTTAAGAAAGGCAAACCAGTATCTACAAGAGCAATTTTAAGAAACATTACTGACGAAATATGGGAAAACACGAAACAATTAGTGTATAATAATATTGCTAAAATTATTACAGAAAAAGTAAGTCCAGAAGAAATATATGAGGGAATAAGAAAAGAGTTGGGAAAAGTAATGAACACTGATGTTTTTGTAATATCGTATTCACTAAATGAGGACACGATTACCTTTCCATACTATTATGATATGGTAAAGGGTGGGGGAGTTGTAGATAAAAAAGATAGAAACAAAGGGTCTGGTATAAATGAATTTATTTTAAAACAAAAAACATCGAAACTATTAAAAAGAGAGGAATTAGATAAAATTATAAATAAAGGAGGCTATAAACTTTTAGGGCAAAAGAGCCAGGTATTTGTTGGTATTCCATTAAAAATAAAAAACAAAACAGTTGGAGTTCTTTCTGTGCAATCATACACCAATGAAAATGAATACAACGAAAAATCAGTCGAAATTTTAGACTTTATTTCTGGAGCATTGGCTTTAGCCGTTCAAAGAAAAGTTGATGAAAATAAAATATTTGAGCAGGCCTCTAGGTTAAAGGCAATTATAGAGAACAGCACTCACTTGTTTTGGACTTATGATAATGATAAAGGAGTTACATCGAGCAATAAAAACTTTATAGACTACATCAACGAAGCCTACAACAAAAAAGTAGATATTAAAAAAGAAGATAAAAAGAAGCTGAGGTTTTCTACTGAGGAACTATACTCTTTTTGGGATGATAAATACGAAAAAGCATACAAAGGAAAACCTCAATATTTTATATCAAAAAAACAAAACAACAAAGGAGAGGAGATTGTAAAAGAGGTCTTTTTGAACCCTATTTATGACAACATTGGAGAAGTTTCAGAAATATCAGGAATAGCACATGATATAACTGAAAAAACACTTTCTGAACAAAAACTTAAGGAGTCTTTAAAAGAAAAAGAAGTACTGCTAAAAGAGGTGCACCACAGGGTTAAGAACAACCTTCAAGTAATATCAAGTATACTTAATTTACAGTCATCATATGTTAAAGACAAGAAAACATTAAACATATTAAGGGAAAGCCAAAATAGAATTAAATCAATGGCATTTATTCATGAAAGCTTGTACCAGACAAATGACTTTTCTAAAATAAATTTTTCAGAATATATTACAAGTTTGTCTAAAAATTTAGTACATTCATACGGTGCTTATGACAATTTAATCGATTTAAACCTGTCGGTTGGCAATGTTTCTTTGAATTTAGACATATCGATTCCTTGTGGCTTGATCATCAACGAATTGGTCTCTAATTCTCTTAAATATGCCTTTGTTAATAATGAAAAAGGTGCAATTAATATTGAATTGTTTGAAAAAAATGGTGATGTACATTTAATAGTACAAGATAATGGCTTAGGTTTGCCAAAAGAAATAAACTATAAAAATACGGACTCCTTAGGGTTGCAATTGGTAATGACTTTGGTAGAACAAATAAGCGGAACAATTAAGTTAGATAACAAAAAAGGAGCGAAGTACACGATTATATTTAAAAAAGAATAATAATGTCAAAAAACAACATATTAGTTATAGAAGACGAAGCGATCGTTTCAAAAGACATTCAGCAAAGTTTAAAAAAATTAGGATACAATATTGTTGGCTCTGCCGCAACAGGAGAAAAGGCAGTTGAACTTGCCTCTGAAACAAAGCCAGATTTGGTATTAATGGACATTATGCTTAAAGGAGACATGAGCGGAATTGATGCTGCTGAAAAAATAAGAGAAGCATTGAGCATTCCTGTTATTTACCTTACGGCCTATGCAGATGAAAACACCTTGGCAAAAGCAAAAGTTACGGAGCCATATGGGTATATTATAAAACCATTTAAAGAGGTTGATCTACACACGTCAATTGAAATGGCGCTTTATAAACACACGAAAGAAAGAGAGGTAATAAAAGAAAGGGATTTTCTATACTCTTTGGTTGAGAATCAAGAAGGAGAGGGTGTTATTTTTGTGAAATCGAACTCAAGGTTAGTTAAAGTAAAAACAAACGACATTTTATTTGTTGAAGCGTTAAAAGACTATGTTGTTGTGAATGTGGGGGACGTGAAATATACAATTCACTCAACAATGAAAGAAATTCAGAAAAAATTGCCAGCAAAAGAATTTCAAAGAATACACAGGTCTTATATTGTTCGTTTAGATAAAATAATAGCAATCGAACAACCAAATGTTGTGGTTGAGGGAGGAAAAAAACTATTACCGATAGGAGGATCTTATAAAGAAGAACTTTTTAGTAGAATCAACTTAGTTTGATGATTTTCCAAAAACAAGCTCTGTGCTTGTATAGGAGTAACCAAACGTTGCAGCAGCAGAATATACCTGAGCGATCGCATCTTTAACCTGGCTTTCTGAAAGTTCTTTTAGAGGGTGAATAAAAACAGACCAAAGCAAACCATCCGATAGAGCATACTTTACATCTAAAGCGGTGTGGTAATTAGCTTCTAAGCATTTTTTATAGTATTCTTCATCTAATTTTTCTTCTTCCACAATCGGAGAGACAATTCTCATTCTATTATTTTTCTCATCAGTTATTAATAAAAAATAGCGGTCAAAATATTTAAATTGCCAATAACCAAGCTCTCCTTGGGTACTATCGGAAACAACATTTAATATTTTTTCTAACTTTTTATTATCCATTTTTTGAGCTGACGAACTCGCTACAGCAAACAGTAAAGGAATTAAAACAATAAACAATTTATTCATGACAGGTTATTTTCGGTTAATATAAAGGCTATTAGCTTGGGCTAAAGAGGTTACAACTAAGTCATTTATGCAAAGGTTCTCAGGAAGTGAACTTATGTAATAAATTATTGAAGCAATATCTCCAGCAGACATTGGCTCATAACCAGTATAAACTTTTTTTGCTTTTTCAACATCTCCATGTAAACGAACCTCAGAAAACTCAGTTTCTGCTGCTCCAGGACAGATCTGAGACACTTTTATGCCGTGCTCTAATAAATCTATTCGCATGGATTTAGAGATGGCATCAACAGCATGTTTGGTTGCACAGTAAACATTTCCATTTTGGTAAACTTCTTTTCCTGCTGTAGATCCAATGTTAATAATATGTCCCTTTTGATTGTCAATCATTAAGGGCATAATCGCTTTAGAAACATGAAGCAACCCCTTAATGTTTGTGTCTATCATTTTTTCCCAATCATCCAAGGAGCCATTTTGAATTTTGTTTAACCCACTTGCCAGACCTGCGTTGTTGACTAAAATATCAACGTGCTTATTGGGAAGGCTATGAATGGCAGAGACCACAGCATCGTTATTCCTAACATCAAAACACAACGGTAAAACACTTGTGCTGTATTTGGTTTTTATTTCTTTAGCAAGACTTTCTAAGCGCTCTTTTCTTCTTCCTGTAATGATAATATCATGACCATTTTGAGCGAACAACAGGGCGGTAGCTTTTCCAAACCCAGAAGTTGCCCCAGTAATAAAAACGGTTTTAGCCACTACTTAACTTCTTTTAAAGCGTTGTTAATTAATGTTTTCAAGTGTGCCTTATGTGCTTTGGTGGAAACATTTCCGCTGCCATTGCTTGCCATTTTCTGAATTTCTTTTAGGTTATATATGGCCATTGAACGAGCATTAGAGATATAGCTTTTGCTTCTTGGGCCAACAACCATTGAAATCAGTTTTTTGGTATATCTAATCTGAAGGTTTTGCCTAAAAGAATTAACACTACCAGCAATATCTGCCTTAAAAATGGCATTGTTTAAATCCGTCATCATTGAGGAAAGAGAATATTTATTGCCATACAACTCAGAGTCAACAATTCTTTGTACTGTATTTGCATGAAGAATATGCCCTAAAACCCTCGTTTGATACATCAAAACCTGGTAATGTATTTTTGGGTCCTCTGGTCCACTGAAAAAGCCATAACCCCTTCTTTGCATGGCTAAATAATTGAATAAATCATTCGGAGCATCAAAAGCGTTTGGAGCAAAAACATGTGTTGACAATGTTTTCATTGCTCTTTTTTGATCCTCTAAACTAACCGGAGTATATGGTTTTGTTTCTCCTTTTTGACCAACCATAGCCCTGTCAACATATACCCCTCCAATAAAACGAGAAGTCACATCTGCTGCCCGAGCTTTTTGTCCGCTTAAAATATAATACACCCTTCTAAGCTCTTGATAAGACTCTCCTTCTTTAGAAAACTTTGGTTTCACATCTTTCATCATTGTGTTAACCAGTTCAAAAATATTGTTTGAATAAGTAATTTGATCATTAGACAAATCGCCTGTCATTACTCTTGGATCAATTGCTTTTCCAGGAGAGCGCATATCATCTGCATCATTACCGAAAATTAATTCAGGCTTTGTAGATTGGGCAAGCAATGCATTCTTTTCCTTTTCAGATTTAAAAGAGGTGTACCCAAACTGAATAGCCCAAACATCATAAGGCCCTACAGCAACATCAGAATACTGCCCTTGCTTGCTTCTGTCTTTGGTAAGGTTAATGGCTGCATAATCCATTACGGATCCGGTTAAGCATTTTCCTTTTATGAATGCTGCATCAGCTAATTGTTCAGGAGAAAATAATTGGCTTGCCTTCATGTTGTGGTTTAACCCCAACGTATGACCAACTTCATGCATAATCAAAGCAATCATGGCCTCTTCTTTCATTCTTTTCATTTCTAAATCTGAAGCTCCTTCCACAGCTAAAACAGCATTTCCAAACATGGTATTTTCATGCATTAAATGCCCTGATGAGCATGTTACTTGATTGTCCTTTTTAAACAAAGGAGGCTCAAATTCTTCAACACTTGCTGCCAAGTCAAAAATTTTATCATACATCACCCTATTGGTAAAATGAACATATTCTAACATAATGTCAGCACCCAAAATTTGCCCCGTTTTAGGGTTTACAAAACTTGGTCCATACCCACCAAAAGGAGCCCGAGGGGATGAGGTCCACCTTAATACATTGTAGCGAATGTCTCCTGCATCCCAATCGGCATCATCTGGTTGCATTTTCACTACCATCGCGTTTTTAAAACCGGCTTTTTCAAATGCCTTATTCCATTGTAAAACACCATTTTTTATGGTCTCTCTCCATTCTTTCGGTGTTGAATTTTCCATCCACCAAACAATGGGCTCAACAGGCTCGGAGATTGCAGCATTAGGGTCTTTTTTCTTTAAATTCCACCGATGAACCAAATCACGATAAGGGACAGAGCCTGTTGATGTCATGTCTGTTACCTGTGTGGTGAAATAACCAACACGAGGGTCATCAATTAATATTTTGTAATCATTTTCAGGCAGTTTAATTAAGCTATGATAAACCTTTATGCTTACATTTCTTCCATCAGAAACAGCCCTTGAACCTCCATTTAAGACACTTCCTTTTGAGTAAACATACTCAATTGCCAGGTCAGTGTTTTCGGGATAATTTCTTATAGCTCCAACCTTTGTCTTTTCTTTATTTAAATTCCCCAAAGAAAAAGCCATTGGCGATTGTTTCGGGTATTTTGGAGGTTTAATTTGAGAGAATGTTTCTTTCAAAAATAAATTGTCGGCATTGATTAAGTAAAGCCCTTTCTCCTTGTCAATTCCTTCTATTTTTAAGCTCGCCATAATTCCTTCGCTTAAGTTTGCTCCAGAAGATTTTGAAAGTGCACTGTTGGGGTCAAAATAGGACGAGGTATTTTGAGTAACAAACTCTATTTTATTAAAGTACTTTTCAATTTTAAACACTTTTGAACCTCTATAAGACCCTCTGAAAGCACCAACCTCTACAACACCATTCGCTATCTGGCTAAAATAGATGTATTCACTACCAATTTGTTTTTCACTAATAACCATCTTAATAGATCCGGTTGTTGTGTCTTGATAGAGGGTAAACAAGCCATCAATTTTTTTACATTTTTTAGTGACTTCAGAAATTTTCTTTGGGGCATCTTTATCTTTTTTTGCTTTCTCTGTAGCTACCGGAGTCTTTTTCCCTTTCTTTTTCTTTTGAGCAGAAAGAGTGTTAGAAGCTAAAAATAAAGAGCCAACAAGAAGCAGACCCAGGAGTTTAAAAAGGTTGTTTTTTTTCATGGTAAAAATAGTTAGGTTAAATGATAGGTTAAATATAATTAATAATTACCAATTGATAATAAGACCAAAGTACAGGCTATTTCTGTTTCTATTCCTTGAGCTTGAGCAAGTTTTACCAACTCTTCGTTTTCTGTTCCTGGATTAAAAATAATACGATTTGGATGAATTTGTTTCAAGATGTAATCATAATATTGGGGCTGATTTTTTGGCCCAAGATAAAGTGTTACCGTGTCAACATTTTTAACAACGGGCGTATTTGTTAATATCTCATGTTCACCAATTAGCCCTTCTCTCAGACCAACCGGAAAAACTTCATGACCCTTTTCTGATAACATTAAGGTTGCCTTATTAGCATATCTTTCTGGATTTGGGCTCGCGCCAAGGATTAATGTTGTTTTCATAGAAATAGATAAGGGGTTTAGTTTTCGGGAAAACCATTGTCAACCCAGCATTTGAGTTTATTTAATTGACTTTGGGTTAGAACGGCTGATCCCTGAGGCATGTCCTGAAGAACAATAACCCGGCTGTTAAAAGCACCATTGGTTGTAACCCCCTGTAACCCAGAGTAAGTTGTGAAGTCACCATGTTGGGAGCCGCTGTTGTGGCAACCAGAAGCATTGCAGTTAGAATTAATGATTGCTGAGACCCCAGAGTTGTAGGTTAGATTTGACCCATCACATGTTGTAGTTGTAACTTCGTCATCATCTTTGCTACAAGCAAAAAAGACAATGAAAGAAAAAATAACTAACAGTGGTTTTAAAAAGTCCATAGAGCCAAATATAAACATATGATATAATTTATGCCGTCATCAGGCAGACAAACAATAAAAAAAGCCTTGAGAAATTAAGGCTTTCTTTAATTATATAAAACATTAGCTTTACTCTGAAACAATAGATGCTCCCAGATACTCTTTATTCATTCGAGCAATAAATTCCAAGGAAATTCCTTTTGGACATTCAACTTCACAAGCCCCAGTGTTGGTGCAATTTCCAAAACCTTCTTTATCCATTTGTTCAACCATATTAAGAACCCTTTCTTTTCGTTCAATCTGACCTTGAGGTAAATAAGAATATTGAGAAACCTTTGCAGCGACAAATAACATGGCGGAAGAGTTTTTACAAGTAGCCACACACGCACCGCAGCCAATACATGTTGCGGCATCCATTGCCTTGTCAGCCATGGGCTTGGCAATTGGTAGAGCATTAGCATCTTGTGTGTTTCCTGATGTGTTTACCGAAATAAAACCACCGGCTTGTTGTATTCTTTCAAAAGCAGTTCTATCAACAATTAAATCCTTAATTACAGGCATTGATTTAGACCTCCATGGCTCAATGTATACGGTTTCACCATCTTTAAACATACGCATGTGCAGTTGACAGGTGGTTACCTTTCTATCAGGACCATGAGCTTCCCCATTAATGTATAGAGAACACGTTCCACAAATACCTTCTCTACAGTCGTGGTCAAAAGCAACAGGTTCTTTACCCTCGCTTATCAATTGCTCGTTTAACACATCCAGCATTTCTAAAAAAGAAGCATGTTCAGAAATTCCTTTTATAGGATATGTTTCTATTCCACCCTTGTCTTCTTTATTTTTTTGTCTCCAAACTTTTAATGTAAGATCCATAGTCTTTGTATTACTTGTAAGAACGTTGTTTAAGTTCTATGTCGTTAAATTCTAATTCTTCTTTGTGCATTACCGCTTCTCTTGGGTCTCCTTTGTACTCCCATGCAGCAACATGAGTAAAATCTTTATCGTTTCTTTTGGCTTCGCCTTTTTGTAAACCATCTTCCTCAACAGATTCCTCTCTAAAATGACCACCACAAGATTCTTCTCTTTGTAAGGCATCTTTAGCAAAAAGTTCTCCCAACTCCAAGAAATCCGCAACCCTTCCCGCTTTTTCCAACTCGGGGTTTAGCTCATTCACTCCCCCAGGAATGCGAACATCTTTCCAAAAATCTTCACGGATTTGCTTAATCTCATCCATTGCCTCTGTTAAGCCTTTAGCATTACGAGCCATTCCAACCTTATTCCACATCACCTCTCCTAATCTCTTATGGAAAGAGTCAACCGACTTAGTTCCTTTAATGCTGATTAGCTTTTCTAACCTGTCAGCAACTTCTTTTGCTGCGTCATTAAACTCAGAAGAATCTGTAGAAATAGTTCCGGTTCTAATATCATCAGCTAAGTAATCACCAATAGTATAAGGCAATACAAAGTAACCATCTGCTAATCCTTGCATTAATGCAGAAGCGCCTAATCTGTTTGCGCCATGATCTGAGAAGTTAGCTTCACCAGCAGCATAGCAACCCGGGATGGTTGTCATTAAGTTATAATCACACCAAATACCACCCATAGTATAGTGTACCGCAGGGTATATCATCATTGGTGTTTTATATGGGTTTTCAGCAACAATCTTTTCATACATTTGGAAAAGGTTTCCATATTTTTCTTCGATAACAGCCTCTCCTAATTCCGTGACTTTTGCACCACTTGGGTTATGAATGCCTAAAACGTGTGCTTTTTCATTTCCATACCTGTTGATGGCAGATTTAAAATCTAAATAGACGGCCTCTCCAGTAGCATTTACCCCAAAGCCAGCATCACACCTTTCTTTTGCAGCTCGAGAAGCAACGTCCCTAGGAACTAAATTTCCAAAAGCAGGATACCTTCTTTCCAAATAATAATCCCTTTCTTCTTCACTTAAATCTGTAGGTTTCTTTTTCCCGTCTCTAATTGCCTTAACATCATCCATGTTCTTTGGCACCCATATTCTTCCATCATTTCTTAATGACTCAGACATTAAGGTTAGTTTCGATTGAAAGTCACCAGACCTTGGAATACAGGTTGGGTGAATTTGCGTGTAACATGGGTTAGCGAAAAAAGCTCCTTTTTTGTGAATTTTCCATGCAGCACTTGCGTTAGAACCCATAGCATTCGTTGATAAAAAGAAAACATTTCCATAACCACCAGAAGCAATAACCACAGCATGAGCAGAATGCTTTTCAATTTCTCCTGTAATCATATTTCGCGCAATAATTCCCCTTGCTTTTCCGTCAACAATCACCACATCCATCATTTCATGTCGATTGTACATGGTTATTTTTCCTTTACCGATTTGTCGGTTCATTGCTGAATAAGCACCTAATAGTAATTGTTGACCCGTTTGCCCCTTGGCGTAAAAAGTTCTTGAAACTAAAACCCCCCCAAAAGAACGGTTGTCTAATAAACCTCCATATTCACGGGCAAAAGGAACGCCTTGAGCAACACATTGATCAATAATGTTTCCTGAAACTTCAGCTAAGCGATAAACGTTTGCTTCTCTCGACCTGTAATCCCCCCCTTTTACCGTATCATAAAATAATCGATAAGTAGAATCCCCGTCATTTTGATAGTTTTTAGCAGCATTAATTCCTCCTTGTGCGGCAATAGAGTGAGCCCTACGTGGGGAGTCCTGATAGGCAAAAGCTTTAACTGCGTAACCCATTTCAGCCAAGGATGCTGCAGCAGCTCCACCAGCCAAGCCAGTTCCTACAACAATAACATCAATGAGTCTTTTGTTAGCGGGATTAACAACGTTTATGTCGTTTTTATGCTTTGTCCATTTATCTTTAATAGGACCTTCTGGAATTTTTGAATCTAATGTTGACATATCTAAAGGATAAAAGATTAATGAGAATTAAAATGGTGAAAAACAGCTATGAATATAAATCCCAGAGAGATAACAATAGCGAATAAATTACCAAGTTTTTTAATTAAAGGAGTGTACTTGTTGTGGTTGAACCCTGCAGATTGAAAAGCAGATTGAAAGCCATGTAATAAATGTAACCCCAAAAACACAAACGATAAGCAATAAATCCCAACCCTCACAGGATCTTCAAACTTATGAACCAAATGCGTGAAATATTTTGTTGGTTGATCCCATATCCCATCAACAAATTTGTCAACAATTTCAGGAACCCAAAAATCATAAAAGTGTAACCCTAAAAAAAGCAAAACCATTACCCCTGTAATCACCATATTTCTACTTATCCAAGAAGCATTCTCACTTGGTTTATTCATGGCGTACTTTATAGGTCTTGCAGCTCTATTTTTTAGCTCTAAATAAATACCCATAATCAAATGGAACAATACACCAAAGAGTAAAACAGGCTGCATAATGAATTGAATTATCCAGTTTGTTCCCATAAAATGAGAAGCTACATTAAAGAGGTCTGCATCAAAAACAGATAAAAAGTTAATTACAAAATGGAGCAGTAAAAAAGAAATCAAGAAAAAACCTGATAAAGCCATTAGCACTTTCCTTCCAACAGAAGACTTTGAAAATCCTTTACTCATAATATCGGTCGTTTATTTAATAATAAAAAGATTCACAAATGTAAAAATTGTTGTGAATGAATCAATGACATAATTCAGGTTTTTTAAGAAAAAGAAGGCGATATTATCGCAATAAGACATATGGGTATTTATTGATGGCAAAAAACAAGATGAAACATAGTCAGAGTAAAGACAAAATAAAACAAACTAAAATCAGAATTTAGCATTTTCTATATTACCAGGAGACTAATGGAGACGTTACAAAAACAGAAGAACAAATTAACTGATGCGGCATTTCAGGTAAAAACATTAGAAAATACTTCAGCAGTAAAATTTTCTGAGAAACTCAACAATATTGAGCTATTTCCTTTAAAACCTACTGAAATAGAAATTCTTCAACTAAACTTAGGGAAGCTATGTAATCAGGTTTGTGAGCATTGCCATGTTGACGCTGGTCCTGATCGTACGGAGATAATGACAAAAAAAGTACTTCAACAATGTTTGGATGTGGCAAAAAATACAAACATCCATACAGTTGATTTAACAGGAGGCGCGCCAGAAATGAACCCTAACTTTAGATGGTTTGTTGCGGAGTTAGCTCAATTAGGGAAAAAAGTTATTGTACGAAGTAACTTGACAATTCTTACCTACAAAAACTACTTAGATATTCCTCAGTTTTATAAGGAAAATAATGTAACTGTCATTTCATCTATGCCTTGTTATACAAAGGATAATGTGGATAAGCAAAGAGGGAATGGAGTTTTTAAAAGGTCTATTCAAGCATTGCAACGCTTAAACGAATTGGGATATGGAAAAGAAGGAACAGGGCTGGAGCTGGAGTTAGTTTTTAACCCAGGAGGGGCATCTTTACCCCCAGAACAAAAGGCGTTAGAGTTAGATTATAAAAGGGAGCTAAAGGAATTGTTTGATATTGAGTTTAATCGATTGTTTACCATAACCAATTTGCCAATCAGTCGTTTTTTAGATTTCTTATTAAAAGTTGACAGGTATGAAGAATACATGAACAAGCTCATTGAGTCATACAATCCAATTGCGGCTGAAAATGTAATGTGTAGAAATACAATTTCTGTCGGTTGGGATGGCAAGCTATTTGATTGTGATTTTAATCAAATGTTAAAGCTGGGGGTTGCTTCACCTTGTCAGCACATTAAAGACTACAATAATGAACAATTAAAAAACAGGAACATTATTGTAGGACAACATTGCTATGGCTGTACAGCGGGAGCGGGATCGAGTTGCCAGGGGAGCATAGCTTAAAACAAGAAGAATGAAAAAACAGTTTTTACTATTACTCTTTTTAGCATTAGGCTTAGGCTCTTTTGCTCAAGACTATGATTCGTTTGAAAAACTGAAAAATGAAATTATTTCTAAAACGATTCCTCTAATTTCTGCTGAGAATCTTAAAAAAGTAGAAAACACCAAAACACCATTATTGATTTTGGATGCTCGAGAAAAAAAGGAGTATGATGTAAGCCACATAAAAGGCGCGAAACACGTTGGTTATGATTATTTTAAGATGCCAAAGACAGAAGGCGTTGATAAATCAACAACAATTGTTGTTTATTGCTCGGTAGGGTATAGAAGCGAGAAGGTTGGTGAAAAATTAAAAAAAGCAGGGTTTAAAAAAGTAATGAATTTACATGGTGGAATTTTTGAATGGAAAAACAAAGGATATCCTGTTTATGATAATGATGGAAATGAGACTCAAAAAATTCATGCTTATGACAAGTCATGGGGAAAGTGGGTAACGAAAGGAGAGAAGGTTTATGAGTAAAACACTCCTCATTGTTTTTGTAAAAAACATTAAGCTTGGTAAAGTCAAAACACGCTTGGCTAAAACCATTGGAACAGAAGCAGCATTTCAAGTTTATAAACACTTGGTAGAAATCACTGAAAATGTTACCAACCAAATCTCATCTGATAAAACCATCTATTTTTCTGATGTGATAATTGAAGAAAAATGGCCAAAAACACTCAAAAACGTTCAAAAAGGAGCTGATTTAGGCCAAAAAATGCAAAATTCTTTCGAAAAAGGCTTTAAAAGTGGTTTTCAGAAAATAATTTTAATAGGTTCTGATTTGCCGGATATTTCAACTCAAATCATTCAAAAAGGATTTGATGAATTAAATAATAACGAGGTAGTTTTTGGCCCTGCAGAAGATGGTGGGTATTATTTAGTGGGAATGACTAAAAAACATTATTCTGTTTTTAAAAATAAGCACTGGAGCACCAATGATTTATTAGAAAAGACCTTAATAGAGCTAACAGAAAAAAGGATTGGTTTTTCTTTACTTGAAACACTAAACGATATTGACACAATAGAGGATTTAGAGCGTTCAAGCATTTATGATGAAATAAAACATGTGATTTAATGTTGCAACTTAGCATTATTATTCCAACCCATAATGAAGCTGAAGGAATCACAAAATTGTTAACTCATCTTCAAAAAATTAGATCCCAAAATATTACTTCAGAAATCATTGTTGTTGATGGTGAAAGCACAGACCAGACCACAACCTTAGTTGAATCGCGAAAGGAGGTTATTACATTAAACTCCTCCAAAGGGCGTGCAAAACAGTTAAATGTTGGAGCGAGGAAAGCAGAAGGAGAAATAGTTTATTTTTTACATGCTGATACTTTTCCTCCAAAAGGATTTGACGAGGCAATAATAAAAGCTGTCTCACTCGATAAGCAAGCCGGAAGCTTTAGAATGACATTTAATAAAAAGACTTTCTTTTTTAATTTTTGGAGTTGGTTTACTCGTTTTAAATGGGACATAGCAAGCGGAGGAGATCAGTCTCTGTTTATTACAAGAACATTGTTTAATCAAATAGGAGGGTTTAATGAGGAATGGGTGGTTATGGAAGACATTGAAATTATGTCAAGAATTAAGTTGGCCACAAACTACATTAAGCTCCCTCAAAAAGTCATTACTTCTACCCGTAAATATGATAAGCTTGGAGCAGTAAAGTTGCAAACTATTTTTTCAATTATGCACATCAAAAAAATTGTAGGAGTTGCTCCAGAGGGGTTATATGCTTATTATAAAAATAAAATAAGTTTTTAATAAAACTTCTCATAAATAGCATGGAACCTTCCTTTTTGGAACATATACTCCTTATCATCAATAAAAAAATGCTCACCTTCTTTAAATCTTTGGAGGTTGACCACATCAGCATTTATCGTATGAATGGTTCCTTTGGTTTGCCGAGCTAAGTCTAAGTATTGAACATTAATTCTGTTTTCTGCTCCACAAAGAATAATATGAACAGGCTTTTTAATTTTTTTAATGTATTTATAATCACGCATGCTTTCCATGTTATCGGCAACTAAAATGATTTCATCGGCCTCTGGGTATTGTTTTGCTCCATCAATAATTGCTTCTATATCATTTTCCATATGCTCTCCTCCTCCAGAGCCATTCTTCATACACTTTGTTGCTGTTTTAATCACCGCATCTAAGCTTTTGTTTTTACTAATGTAAATACCCCCTGTCTCTAAAGGCTTTTTCTTCGCAGATGGCTTTTCGTCCCCATCGTTAAAAAACACAAAATACTGAGCAGTCTTTTGTTCTGCTTGTTTCTTTAACCAAACAAAAACTTGAGCACTATATGGAGACATAGAACCAGTGACATCTGTAACAACAATAAAGTTTTTCCAATGTGTGTTTCGTTTAAATGCACCTAAGACGGTTGTATCATTATAGAGGGCTTGCAAGTAAAAAAAATCAGGAGGAGCAGGGCCCGTTATGGTGTCTACATACCAAATGGTATCGTGAACGTAGCCAATTTGTTTGTCATAATGTGTTTTAATGTCATAATTCATAGGGACGGTATCGTTATCTAAGCTATCTTGTTTTACAAGAGCCTCAACCATGTCTTCTAAATAACGGGCTTCTAAATCGAGCATGTTATTTGTTGAATTTGGACGGAAAGTGACAATAAAACCATGAAACATTTTATTACAAATCTCGGGAGAATCTCCATTGGTTTGGCTGACCAAATCGAAACCCCAAAAGCGATTTTCAAATAAACTCGGGACTAATTTATGAAGTTCTTTTAGTCGGTTTTTATTTAGTGTTTTTTGATTAAAAGAGCTTGCCTTTCGGTATTTTGTATACACCAATTCTAATTTAATAACCACCCTTTCGTTAAGCTGTTTTTTTTGATTGGGATTTAAAACCGTTTTTTTTGCGAAAGGCATTGCAATGTATAGTTGATTTTCCTTTAATTCAGAAATATCAATTTTATTAACAAAAATAGGCTCAGCATTTACCAATGCGCGATAGGTTTGTGCTGAACTATATAGTGAGCAGCAATACAGTAATAAAAAATAAAAACCCTTCATTAAGCCTTGTTATGTTACCTTTGCAATATACAAACAACTTTAAATAACCCACGATATTGCAAAAAGTAAAAGCAAAAAAACACCTTGGACAACACTTTTTGACCGATTTAGAGATCGCAAAAAAAATTGTTGATGCACTTTCCTTAAAGGACCAATACAAAAAAGTTGTTGAGGTCGGGCCAGGAATGGGTGTGCTGACACAGTATTTAATTGAGCAAAAAAATTACCAAACCTATGCTGTTGACGTAGACAGAGAGTCGATCGGGTTTTTAGCAGAAAAATACCCAGTTTTAAAAGGAAACATCATCTATGGAGATTTTTTAAAAATGGATTTGAACGATATTATCGAGAAAGAGCCATTTGCTGTAATTGGAAACTTCCCATATAATATTTCTTCTCAGATTTTATTCAAAGTCTTGGATTATAAGGAGCAAATCCCAGAAGTGGTTGGAATGTTTCAAAAAGAGGTTGCTGAAAGAATTGCTGCCGGCCCAGGTTCAAAAACGTATGGAATAACAAGTGTTTTGTTACAGGCGTTTTATGATATCGAATACTTATTTACAGTAAATGAGGATGTTTTTGATCCTCCACCAAAAGTGAAATCTGCGGTAATTCGCTTAACACGAAACAAAAAAACCAAGTTGGATTGTGATGAAAAACGATTCAAAACAATTGTGAAAATGGCCTTTAATCAACGCAGAAAAACGATGCGAAACTCACTAAAAAGCGTAATTAACGATGACATTAAAAGCAATGAAATCTTTAGCTTAAGACCAGAACAACTAAGTGTTGAACAGTTTGTGGGGTTAACGAACTTGTTAGGATAGGTGGTTGAACTTGAAAAAGCACTTCATAAAATGCTCCTCACGATAATTTTGTAGCTTTGCAACGCTAAAAAGCAAGGAATCATGCAATTCGAATTAACGAAAGAATATTTAGAACAACTTAACACAGCTGTAGAGGGTAGTGTTGAGGCTAAAATTCTGGAGCTCATAGATGGGCTTCATGCGGTTGATATTGCTGAAATTTTGGATGAACAGTCTACCAATGAGGCGAAAGCATTTTATGCTTTTTTGCCTGAAGAACTGGGGGCTGATGCGTTAGTTGAGTTAGACGAAGATACTCGTGAGAAATTTTTGGAGGCGATCTCATCAGAAGAAATTGCGGAGAAAATTATTGACAACTTAGATTCTGATGATGCTGCTGATGTCATTGGGGAATTATCAGAAAGCAAGCAAGACGAAGTAATTTCTCACATTGAAGACATTGAACAAGCAGGAGACATTATAGACCTGTTGAATTATGATGAGGATACTGCTGGTGGGTTAATGGCGAAGGAGTTAGTGAAGGTTAAAATAGATTGGGATGTCTTAACATGTATCAAAGAAATTAGGGCTCAGGCGGAAGAGGTAGAAAAGATGTACACGGTATATGTGGTGGATGAAAATGATATTTTACAAGGAAGAATTTCTTTAAAGAAATTATTATTAGCTCCGGAAAACTCCTTGGTAAAGGATGTTTATAACGATGAGGTAATTTTGGTGAAGGTGGATGCTGATGATGAAGAGGTAGCCCAAATAATGGATAAATATGACTTGGTCGTAATCCCTGTGATTGATGAAATAGGAAGGCTTTTAGGAAGAATTACCATTGATGATGTGGTAGATGTTATTCGAGAAGAAGCAGAGAAAGATTATCAAATGGCATCAGGTATTTCTGAAAATGTGGAATCTTCAGATAATGCATGGGTATTAACAAGGGCACGACTGCCATGGTTGCTAATTGGTTTGTTTGGTGGAATTTTAGGTGCTCAAGTTATTGAGGCTTATGAAGGCCAAATTCAAATTCATCCAGAAATGGCTTTTTTTATTCCCTTAATTGCTGCGATGGCAGGAAATGTAGGGGTGCAGTCATCGGCAATTGTGGTACAAGGATTGGCAAATAACTCGTTGGGTTTAGATGGAATATGGAGAAAACTTTTCAAGGAGTTGCTGGTTGGGTTAATTAACGGAATTGTGTTAGGGTCTTTAATTTTCATTTATAATTTCTTTTTTAGTGACGACTTAACGTTAAGTATAATTGTTAGTGTATCACTTTTGTCTGTTATTGTTTTTGCAGCGATTTTCGGAACATTAGTTCCTTTAATGTTGGACAAATATAAAATAGATCCAGCTTTAGCAACGGGGCCTTTTATTACTACGATTAATGATGTTTTTGGACTGTTTTTGTACTTCTTTATAGGCTACTTAATGTATGCAGCCTAATTTTAAGAAAATACTTTTTTTAGATACTGTTCACCCTGTTCTGGAACAAAAGCTTACTGCTTTAGGGTATTCTTGTGAACAAGATGTCACTTCATCGAAGACAGAAATTGAATCTAAAATTGAGGACTATTTTGGAATAGTCATCAGAAGTAGGTTTACCATCGATTCAGCATTTTTAAATAAAGCAAACGCATTAAAATTTATAGCTCGTTCTGGGTCAGGATTAGAAAACATTGATGTAACCCATGCGGAAACCAAAGGAATAAAGGTGTTTAATTCCCCAGAGGGAAATATGACGGCAGTTGGGGAACACGCTCTCGGAATGCTGTTGATGTTGTTTAATCAACTCAAAAAAGGAGATGCCGAAGTAGGAAAAGGAATTTGGGATAGAGAAGGAAACAGAGGGTTAGAAGTTTCAGGGAAGACAATAGGAATAATTGGATATGGAAACATGGGAAAAGCTTTTGCTAAAAAACTTTCTGGATTTGATTGCCGAGTGATGGCATACGACAAATATAAAAGTGGGTTTAGCGATAGTCATGTTGATGAGGTGGAATTGGATATTATCTTTGAATCGACAGATGTTTTAAGCATTCATTTACCGCTTTCTATAGAAACACAACATTATGTAAACAGTGATTTTTTATCAAAGTTTAAAAAATCCATTTACGTTATTAATACTGCACGAGGTAATAATGTTTGTATTGAAGATTTGGTGGGGGCACTAAAAACAAACAAGGTGCTGGGTGCTTGCTTAGATGTTTTGGAGTATGAAACGAAATCATTTGAAACCATAAGCTCGAAAAAATTACCAGAAGAGTTTAATTATTTAGTGCAATCTGATAAAGTAATATTAAGCCCCCATGTTGCTGGTTGGACAAAAGAATCTTACGTAAAACTTTCAATTTTTTTAGCAGATAAAATTGAAAAAGAGTTCAGTTAAAAGGGTTGATTTAAAATCCAAGCTTTTGTATTGTGGTCTTTGGCGTCAGCCAATGCGTTAACAGCTTCTCTACGAGTTACAAAACTGTTATAGCTTACCGTCCATAAGCCTTTTCTTTTCCCCACAATGGAAGCGTTAAAACCTGCTCTTTTCAGTTTTCTAACCATTTTTCTTGCATTGTTTTTACTTGAGAAGCAGCCTCCAACAATATGGTATTGAAGCTCTCTTGATGAAGACGCTACGTAGGTTGAAACAGCTTCAGCAGTTGGCTGCTCTTTTAATTTAACAACAACGGGAGTTTTGTTTTCATCAAAACTTATCTCTAAAAAATAGGTGTTTTCATCAGCCAATGCAATTTGATCTTTAACCGTACTTTTTTTGGCTTCATTAAAAACAACCCCCGACTTTGATGGTACATAAATTGTTTTTTCGGCCGGCTTAAAAGGATTTAGGTTGGCATAATTCAAATCACCCCCTAAATCAACATTGCTCGGCATCCAGCCTGCTAAAAAAGCCAAAGGAATACCAATAACAGCAGCAGCAACCCATTTCGTTTTTCTGCTTTTGGCCTCTTTTACAACCGTTAATGGAGCTGTCCTATCTTTAAATTCTTTGGTTAGTTTTTCCTCTATAGTACTATGCTTAATAGGCTGTTTTTGGAAAACGGGCAACCCATAAGACCCCAAAAGGTGGTTGACCGTATTTTGTGGTTCAAATTGAGTTCGATTTTCAGTATCTAAGAACAGGGTTCCAATGTTATTCAACAAAATGCGTTTTTTCAGTCTTAAATCTTGATTAATTTCTATAACAAACTCCTCAATTTTTTTTGAAGCAACTTCAAAATTCACCCCTTCTTTTTGCACAATAAAATTAGCCAAGAGCCCATCATTATTGTTTAGATTTTTATTAAAAGAAATACTTTTTGATGGAGGAGAAAACGTATTTTGAATGGGTTGAATTGTTGCAGATTTATAATTGGCAACAAAACCACCTAAGCCAGGAACAATAACACAGTCGTATTTAAAAAGTAATTCAGATATGTAGTGTTCTAATTTCATTTAGGGCTTGCGAATGTATAAAAATAAAGAAAAGAAAGGCTACTTAAAAGTAATTTTTTCTAAATCCTCTGGAGTATCAATTGCTATTGCTTCATGTGTTGTTACTGCCACTTTTATGGCATAATCATTTTCTATCCAGCGCAATTGTTCTAACCGTTCTTTTTGTTCTAATGGAGAAATGGGGAGCTGACTGATTTTAGTCAATACGTTAGAACGGTAACCATAAATACCAATATGTTTATAAAAAGAAGACTCCTTTAACCAATTTTCTTTTTCGATATTTGGAAGTTCTGGAATAACATTTCTACTAAACATTACAGCAAAACTGTTGTCATCAACTTCTACTTTTGGCCTGTTTGGATTAAAGAGTTCTTCTGTTGTATCGATTTTTTTAATGAGGGTTGCAATGTCTGTTTTAGCATCATTAAAACAAGAACACAAATGATTGATTTGCTCAGGGTCTATAAAAGGTTCATCTCCCTGTATGTTTATCACAACATCATAAGACCCATTCATTTTATCAATAACCTCTGCACATCTTTCCGTTCCACTTTCATGAGAAGACGAGGTCATGACAACATCGCCTTTAAAGGATTTAATGTGATTAAATATTCTATCATCATCGGTAGCAACAACAACATCAGATAAGGAGCCTGCTTTTTTTGCTTGCTCATAGACACGCTGAATCATAGACTTTCCATTAATATCTACTAAAGGTTTTCCAGGGAATCGGGTCGATCCATATCGTGAAGGAATTATACCTAAAATTTTCATGTATGGATATTTTTCTAAGCAGGTTTTTGAGAAACGAAGATAGGAATTTGATACGCAAGAGACAAATAACAGAATGAGGATATCATTACTAAACGACATTTCAACAATATTCGAATAGCTAATTTTAGCTGCCTATGAATGAACAATTACTTTACCATATTGCAATTACTTCCATCCCTAACATTGGGGACATTACAGCTAAAAAACTTATTGCTTATTGTGGAAGTTCAGAACAAGTTTTCAGGGAGAAAAAAGGTGTTTTAGAAAAAATTCCTGGGATAGGAGGGATTAATGCAAGGAAAATTATTCAACATAAAACAGAGGCGTTGGCTATTGCAGAAGAAGAATTAATATTTATTAAAAAGAACAACATTACACCACTATTTTATTTAAATGATAACTACCCAAAAAGGTTACTTCATTGTGAAGATGGCCCCATTCTTCTTTATTCAAAAGGAAATGCTGAATTTAATAATCCTAAAGTTATTAGCATTGTTGGAACTCGAAAAGCAACGGAATATGGTAAAAGTTTTTGTGATAAAATTGTAAAAGAATTAAAACCACACCATCCGTTAATTATTAGTGGATTGGCTTATGGAATAGATATTTGTTCACATAAAGCAGCACTTAAAAATAACTTGCCAACTGTTGGGGTCTTAGCGCATGGACTGGATAAATTATACCCTTCACAGCATACTGGAGTTGCAAAACAGATGATAGAAAATGGGGGCTTATTAACTGATTACAAAAGTCGAACAAACCCTGATCGTGAGAATTTCCCGAAAAGAAATAGAATTGTTGCGGGTCTTTCAGATTTAACGATTGTGATAGAATCAAGTAAAAAAGGAGGATCATTGATTACCGCCTATATTGCCAATGATTACAACAGAGATGTTTTTGCATTACCAGGAAGATTAAATGATAGCCAGTCAGAAGGCTGTAATAATTTAATAAAAATCAATAAAGCGGCCCTAATACAATCGGTAAAAGACATAGAATACATCATGGGATGGGAAGCAGAAAAAAAAGTGATACAAAATCAAACTCAACTGTTTGTAGAACTTTCCTCAGAAGAAAAAACGATTGTAGCGATTCTGTCAAAACAAGAAAAAATTGGAATTGATGAACTTTCACTTCAGGCAAAAATACCAATGAGTAAGACCACTGCAATGCTATTAGAAATGGAATTTAATGGGGTCGTAAAAATGCTTCCAGGAAAGCTATATAAGTTAGTTTAACACTGTTTTAGAAGGGTTAAATTACAGGAAAAAATGATTCTTATATTTGTGGTTAAGCAAAACCTTATAGAAAAACCAGATTAGTGGAAACAGAAAAGAAAAACGCGAAAGGAGCTGCTGTAACAGGAGTTATTGCTGCTGTTGCAGCATCATCTTGCTGTATCCCTCCAGTAATTGCAGCAATAGCTGGAGCTGGTGGAGCGGCAGGAAATTTATCTTGGATGGAATCTTTCCGACCGTATTTAATTGGATTAGCTATAATTGCTATCAGTTATGCATGGTACGATCATATGAAAACTAAAGCAGTGGATGATTGCGGTTGTGATGTAGAAAAACCTAAATGGTACCAAACCAAGGGCTTTCTAATAGGAATGACCTTGTTTGCTGTCGCTTCCATTGCGTTTCCTTATTATTCAGGAACCTTCTTTCCTGACAACAAAAAAGAGGTCATAATTATAGAGAATTCAAACGTTCAAAAAATAAATGTAAAAGTTGAGGGAATGACTTGTGATGCATGTCAAGACCATGTGAATCATGCCGTAAATGAATTACCAGGAATTGTTAATGTAACAACGTCTTATGATCAAGGAAACACAATTGTGCAATTTGATGAGTCTAAAACATCTATTAAAGACATAAAAAAAGCCATTAACACTACTGGATATGTTGCATTAGAAAAAGAAGAAAACCTCTATAGTGTAATAGAGTTGATTATAGACCCAAAAGGCTGTGGGGAATGTATAGATAAGGTTCACGTTATTTTAAATGAACAAAACGGAGTTGTTGAGGTTTGTACTTATTATGATACAGATAAACAGCCCAACATAATTGCTTTGGTCTCTTTTGATGATGGTGATATTTCTATCAAAGAGTTAACCTCAATATTAACCTTAAAGGAATCAGTTAAAGTAGAGTCAGTAAGTATTAAAGATAGTTTTTATGAATAATTCAGGTGTAAAGCTACGGTCAACAATTACTTGTCTGGAATGTGGACATAAAAAAGAAGAAACAATGCCTACAGATGCTTGCCAGTATTTTTATGAATGTGAAAACTGTAAAAAAGTATTAAAACCGATTAATAACGATTGTTGTGTCTACTGTTCTTATGGAACAGTTCCCTGTCCTCCTATTCAAGAAAATGGTGATTGCAGAGATGCCAGTTGCTGTTAAAATTTCCCGAACTTAAGCCCAATACCAAAATAAACTCCAGAAAGGTCTGAATCTTCAACGTTTACAAGTTGACTCCCAAAAACTGCTCGATAACCAACCTTTAGGGACGGGATGAAAAACTTAGCCATGTTAAAATCAACATTTATCTCTGGTTCAATGATAAAAACTCCAGAGGATTCTACATTTTCAGGTTTTTGATCGTCATCCTTAAACCCGCTATCTTCATTAATACCTATACCACCAATCATTATGTTTACAGGGATAGAGAAATGAACCTTCTTTTCCATTTTAAAAACATATTCAACAAAGATTCCAACAGACCCCATATAGAGTTCTAAGTTGGCAGAATCATTAAGGTTTAAGTTATTTCCCTGAAACTCCCATAGGCCGATATTAACTTTAGCAATGGGACCAAACCCAAACTTGCGATTAAACATCATACCGCCTTTAATTCCAAGCATTAACCCATCATCATCGTTAAGCATGGTATAACCACCAAAAGGTTCACCATAACCACCAATAATAAGTGCTTTTGATGTATCGCGACTAACGATAGTATTAAGTTCTTGTGAGAAACAAGCTGTTGTTAAAATGGAGCAAAAAAGAATAAGGCTGATTTTTTTCATGGGAACAAAGTTTAATGGTTAAAACGATATTTAGGGAGTTAAGTTACACAAAAAGTTTTTTATAAAGCGCCACCTTTTATTTCCTCAACAATACTCGGGTCTAACAATGTACTGGTATCACCCATATTGGAGGTATCTCCTTCAGCAATTTTTCTTAAAATTCTTCTCATAATTTTACCAGAACGTGTTTTTGGTAATCCAGCGACTACTTGAATTTTGTCTGGTTTAGCTATTGGACCAATTTCTTTTGTTATCTGTTCTAACAATTCTTTTCTTAACTCATTCTCATTTACTTCTTTGGCACAAATGGCATAAGCATAAATTCCTTGTCCTTTTATATTGTGAGGAAAGCCAACAACAGCAGATTCAACAACAGATTCATGCGTATTCAGTGCATCTTCAACTTCCGCAGTTCCAATTCTGTGGCCAGAAACATTAATGACATCATCAACTCTTCCTGTAATTCGGTACATTCCATTTTCATCTCTTTTACAGCCATCCCCAGTAAAATATTTTCCTTTATAAGTAGAAAAATAAACCTCTTTACAACGTTTATGATCTCCATAAGTAGTTCTCAGTATTGATGGCCATGGATACTTAATACAAAGGTTTCCTTCAACGCCATTCCCTTCTATTTCCTCCCCATCAGCGTTTACTAAACAAGGCTGAATACCAGGTAAAGGTAAAGTTGCATATGTTGGTTTTAAAGGAGTTAACCCTGCTAAAGGAGAAATCATTATTCCCCCGGTTTCCGTTTGCCACCAAGTATCTACAATCGGGCAATTTTCTTTCCCTATATTTTTATGGTACCACTCCCATGCTTCTTCATTAATTGGTTCACCTACACTCCCCAAAACTTTTAATGAACTTAGTTTGTATTTATTGACAAACTCAATATCGCAAGCTTGTAATGCTCGAATAGCTGTTGGGGCAGTATAAAAAATATTAATTTGGTGTTTATCTACTATTTCCCAAAAACGACCAGCATCTGGCCATGTTGGGACCCCCTCAAACATTACCGTTGTTGCTCCAGCCAGTAAAGGGCCATAAACAATATAGGAATGACCAGTTATCCAACCTATATCAGCAGTACACCAATAGACATCCCCCTCTTCGTACTGAAAAACATTCTGAAAACTATAATTGGTATAAACCATATATCCAGCAGTTGTGTGTACAACTCCTTTAGGCTGACCCGTAGATCCTGATGTGTATAAAATAAACAGCTTGTCTTCTGAGTCCATTTCTTCTGGCTCGCAGTTGGCATCAACTTTATTCAATTCTTCATGCCACCAAACATCTCTTTCATTAACCATATTTACTGATGCGCCAGTTCTTTTTAATACGATGTTTTTTTGTATTGAAGGGCAGTTTTCTAATGCCTCATCAACTACATTCTTTATAGGAATAATTTTGGCCCCACGATAAGCTTCATCAGAACATAAAACAATATTACATGTTGCATCATTAATCCTATCAGCTAAAGCTTTGGCAGAAAACCCAGCAAACACAACTGAGTGTATGGCCCCAATTCTTGCACAGGCTAAAACGGCAATGGCCAATTCAGGAACCATTGGCATATATAAGCATATTCTATCCCCCTTTTTTGCTCCATTGTTTTTTAAAACATTCGCAAACTCACATACTTTTTGATGTAATTCGGTATAGGTTAACCTTATTGTTTCATCATTTGGGTCATTTGGTTCCCATAGAATAGCTGTTTGATTCCCTCGAGTTTCTATATGTCTATCCAAGCAGTTTTCTGTAATGTTTAGCTTCCCTCCATCAAACCATTTTATGTTAGGTTCTTCAAAATTCCAATCCAATACGTTGCTCCATCTTTTTCTCCATGTGAACGTGTCCGCTATTTTTTCCCAAAACTGCTCAGGATTTTCTACGCTTTGTTTGTATTGATCATTATATTCTGCTAAGGAGTTTATTTTTATAGACATATTCAGTTCATTTTAGGTATTTAAAAGTAAGTCATTTTATGATAATAAAAAAGGCGAATCACATGGATTCGCCTTTTACCTATCAAATTAAACTAAACTATTTTGCAACAATAAACTTATTTGTTGCAATTACATTTTCGTTGTTATCAGAAATAGAATAGAAGTATATTCCATTGCTAAAGTTTGATGTAGAAATAGTTAATTTACTATTTACTGCAGTGCTTGATTTCACTGTTTTTCCTGTAACATCAATAATTTTAACGTTAAACCCAGTAAAATCTAAATCAAAATTAATGCTGTTTTTAACAGGGTTAGGATATACTGATACTGTCGTATTCTTCAATTCATTAACACCAGTTGCAAGCGTGATGTCATTGGCATCTCTTGGTAAGATTTTAAACGCACTAAAAGAGTAATGTCCAATTCCAGTAACGTTGTAACTCGTGCTTACTACAGCAGATAATGCATATGGAAAAATGTCATCATCAGCCAAAATAACTCCAGAGGCATCATTTAATTCCCACATTCCAAATCCAACAGAATTACTTGTACAAGGGGCATTCATAACTCGAATTAAGACACCTTCCCAATCTTCTGTATTAGCATTTCCTGTTGTTAAAACAGATGGGGTTGGTAGTGTGTTCCCAGAGTTTAATACAGTAACATTGGTAACAGAAACTAATTCTGTTGTGTTATTGAATTCAGCAACGGTTCCAGTTACCTCAACACTATCTCCTCTAACTACAGTCGTTCCGCTTTCAAAAACGTACAACCCATTCCAGGCTCCATTTCCATCTTGAATAAAGAATGTTCCAGGAGCACCAAAAGTTACAACACCTGTCACAACACCTTTCGTCATCACAATGTTTCCTAACTCTGGAGAATCACCACTTGGTGCCGTTGTATTTTGAATGTCAAATATTGAAACAAAATTTGGTCCACCAGTAGCGCCAACAATATCGGCAGCATCTCTAGGCTCAATCTTGTATATACCAAATGCGTAATCAACCACTCCAGTAATGTCATAATTATTAGAAACAACAGGAGTGAAAGGAAACATTGCATCATCAATTGTTACAATACCGCTTCCATCATTAACATCCCATTCTCCAAAACCGTTAGGAGTTGTCATTGCTTGAGCTGTAGATACTGAAACCAAAACACCTTCATATTGTTCATCATTAACAGCTAATGTAGATAGGGCTGTTGCAGCCGGTAAGGCATTTCCTGTTGAGTTAGTAACAAAAGCAGTTACATTTTTAAGTTCAGTTAAGTTAAAGAACTCATCAACATCAGCTGTAAAAGAAACATCATCTCCTCTACTTGGAGTGTTCCCTGAATCAAAAACGAAAATACCATTCCAGGCTCCAGCTCCGTCTTGAACATAATATCCATTGCTTGTAACAGCAGTAACTATTCCATTTGTGTTAACTGATTGACCAAAAAATGCAGAAGTATCTGCTGTGGCACCAGGCGTTTGGATTGCAAATATTGTTTGGCTATTTGCAACAGAGCTAATTAGAATTAACCCTAAAAATAAAGCGTAAAATTTTTTCATAAGTAAGAGGTTTTAATCGTTAATTATTATTTTAATATGTAATTTCTATATCGTCTACTTCCCAAGTACTACCGTTTGAATTGGTTCCGGTATACTTAAAAGCAATGTATACGTTGTTAACTAAATATGGCGTTAAATCTACTGGACCATTAGGAAGATCACTTGCATTTACCCATCCGAACCCACCAGAAGATAATTTTACAGAAAGAGGAGTCCAAGTCGCGGTTGATGGAGTGCTTGTTCCATCATAATTGGTTGACACCAATACTTCTAACGCAGCCCCAGAAAAGTTATATGCATTTCGGAAATCGAAAATAGGAGCAGTAGAAGCGCCAAAGTTTAAAGATGGGGAGATTAACCATGTTTCGGCAGCGACATTTGGTGGAATGTAGTTACTCATTACTCCATAGAAGTTGCCAGATTGACCTTGGTCGCTCGTAGTCCAGTCAATAGAGCCAGTAACCAGTTGGGTTGTCCACCCTCCTGAAGTGATGTTTTCATCACTGAAATATTTGTAAATATCAGGACATATTTTAAATCGTGTTCCATACAATGTTAATTCGGCAGGATTCCTAATTATAAGTTGCATGGTACCTTGGTATTCTGAAACAACAGCAATCAAGTTACCTTTTCCTGTTGGTAAGGTAGTGCTCGCAAAATTGGCAAAACCACTTGAACGCACAATAACGAAATTACCAGATGTGTCATTTAAGATTCTATCTTCAGAAGATTGTGTAAGCGCATCAGCAAATGTTTTCCCCGTTTCAGCACAATCAAACTCTACATCATTTAACTGAATTAACCTCCCTTGATAATAGGAGCTGTTAGCTGTATCAATAAGGCTTGCCATCGCAGTTACTTCTGGTTGTTTGAATTTTTGTGTCGAAATTTTCACAACATTGTTATCAGGGTCTAAATTATTAATCTGCAGCATATCGGTATATTCTAAAATGGAACCTCCATTTAAATTGATTCTAACAGAATCTCCAATATAAACACCACTTGAAGCCGTAAACCTTAAATACAATCCACCCGTAGCATCTTGAATATATGTTTCTTTATAAAGGTTTCCAGTAGATTCATCTATTGTCACAACACCATAAACGGATAAATCTGTTGTGAATTCTGTTTCTTGTCCAGGAACCAGCATAGCTTTAACATCAGCAACGGTAAGAACCGAACCAACAGGGATTTCTTTTATCGGAGGCGAGTCAAATTCTTTTTCGCAACTTGTAAAAAGTAAAGTGGTTGCTAATAAAGTGATTCCTAAAAGGGTTTTTGTTCGTATCATTTTGTTTAATTTTTATTTATCTTAAATAATCTCTCTGTGCACACGATTAAAACGAAAAGCTAACCATAGCAAAATAAGTTCTTCCATACATGTAACCAATTTTTGGAGGGAACTTTCCTATTTCATTTTGATCATATCTCAACTGTTCAAAACCACCAGTTTTAAAATCTGTGTTATTCAACAGGTTATTTACATTAAGGTTAAGTCTTAAATAGTATTTATTTTTAATTCTCCAGGATTTACCTACAAAGAAATTAAGAGTGTAGTCATCATCTAATTTCGTTTGGTCAATGATTTCATCTACTTGAGGATCAGTAGAGATGTATTTTGCAACAGCCTCTTCTGTTCTTCTATCAGGGTTAGCATCCAAATAGATATCAGTAAAGTAATTGAAATTAATTCCTGTAAACCAATACTTAGGAGATCGATATTGTATACCAATCGATCCTGCAGTTTGAGGAATTCCTCCAATTTTATAATTTTTAAAATAGATGGTTTTGCTTTCTGCCAATAACTCTGTAGAGTTATCTTGAATAATGGTTGCTGTTGGTCTTGAGTCATATAAGAATTGACCTGTTGCGTATGCAGCAGACAATGTAATGGTTGATGTAATGTTAACCTCCGCACCAAACTCAACACCTGTAAAAACTTGATCAACACCTGTCATCATATAGTTTACAAATGTGTTTAAATCATCATGGTAAAAACTTCTGCTCCAAGTTTTGTCTTTAATGGTGGTGTGAAACAAAGTTGCTCGTGTTTTAATTTTTGGATAACGAACAATATAACTGATGTCTCCTGACATAATTTTTTCACTTTTTAAATCAGGAACAATTTGGTCTCTTGTTCTTGGTGAAACAAATGCCGTTCTTGAGAAAGGCGCTCTTGTTAAATATGCTCCGTTTAATCGAATCAAATGCCTTCCCGTTAATTTGTATATTCCTCCAGCTTTAACACCATAGTTAAAGAAACTTTGTTTTTCAGAATCCCCTAAAGAGTTATCTGGAAATAGTCCGTTTTGATAATTCCCTGTTCTCCAAAAAGTGGTACTCTTTACTGAAAATCCAGCAAACCAATCTATTTTAGTTGTTGTTCCTTCAACTTGACCAAACCCACTGTATGTGTCAATGTTTATGTCATAGTCGTATCCAAAACGATCACCTTCTTTGACAATTCGGTTGGGATTATTGACATCACTCTGAGCAACTAATTCATCGGCAAAATCTCTTTCAGCAAATTGATCTACATCAACCCAAAAATCAGCCCCAAGTAAATCGTTAACTACTTTAAAGTTTTCACTTTTATATTTACTGACTGTCAACCCACCAGTCAACATCATTTTATCACTTTTTTTATGACTAACTACGGTGTTAAAACCGTAATGAGAAATATCTTTCCTGGCTTCTTCAATAATGTATTTAGCTCTATTTCCTGTTACATTGTTCCCCGTAATACCATCTGCATTGGTTTGTGTAAAAAGGTTTTTGCTATTGGCAAAATACATTTGGTCAAAATCTAATTGTGTAGTTGTTGGATCATTTCCCTGCCACAAAGCAGTTAACTCATCAAACATCGCTTCGTCACCAGGATTACCATAAAAACTTGGTAAGTTTCTGTAATAATCAGGACGCGGGTCTGCAGCACTGTACCAATTTAAACGGGTATTACCACCCTTACCAAACGAATAGTATAGTGATGAATTGAGGGTTGTTTTGTCATTCATTTTAAAATAATGATTTAACATTATTCTTGGTTTATGGTTGGTTCGAATTCTAGAGTTTCTTTTTTCACCATTTTGATAACCCCAATAGGAGTTGTAATAATTATTTCCTGTTAGGTCATAGGTTTCTTGAGTTGAAATACTTCTTTTTCCCTGAACTGTTGGAGCACCATATCCAACAATACCTAAGCTATGTTTGTCGTTTAATTTCTTTTCAATGGACAAGAAGTAGCTTGCACCATTGTAATAAGTACCTTCAACATAACCCTCTCCAGATGATCTTTTGGAGGCAGATATTGCTATGGCCAGTCCATTTTCCATCATTCCGGTAGAGTGAGTAACCATGGCCCTGTGGTTGTAAGATCTATTAGAATAAGCATAAGATATTTTTGTTCCTTTTCTTACAGCTGTTGCCCTTGCATTAATATTTGAGTAACCACCTATTCCTCCAAAATTGTATGATGACGCACTAATTCCAGATTTAGATTCTTGGTAACGGGTAATGTCATTTAACCCACCCCAAAAAGCCCATATTGCTCTACCTCCTTCCGGATTGTTTAAAGTTAAGCCATTCATACTTACCGTAAAGTTTTCAGAATCATAACCCCTAACACGGTAACGTGCCGCACCAAAATTAAATCCAGCAATATTTGAAAATACATCTTTTGAAGATTGTAATAAACCAGAAACATCTTGAGGGGCTTCTGAATCATCTTCAAGGGCATCTAAGGATGTTGTAAATGGTGGAACAATTTTTGTATTTAGTGTACTATCACCATTGTTTGTTGCAGAAGAATCTGTTTGAGCTTTTACAGCAACAGTCATAAAAATTAATGCAACAGCTATTATGTTTATTATTCTCATTAGTATTAAAAAAAAAGTATAAGAATAAAGCGGTTTGAAGTCTTACTTTGGTTGCTTCATAGGATAATCACTTTTTGTTATTAATGCAAATAATTTAATAACGATTCAAAATTAAACTTAATAATTCATAAAACCCTTAAAACCATTAAATTGTTAATAAAAAATTAATATTAAAAAGAACTTTAGGCATCCCTAATAAAAAACACATAGAATTTTATTTACTTACTTTGCAAAAAAATACACTTATGAAACAAGGCTTACTTTTATACTTAATACTCTTTTTCTTTACTGTTAACCCTATATTTTCTCAAGAGGATAAAAAGGAGTACCAGGTTGCAGGAGTGGGGTTTTACAATTTAGAAAACCTCTTTGACACGCTTATTGATTCCGATACGAATAAAATTTTGCAAGATGATTTTACTCCTAAAGGAAAAAAGGGGTGGACTTCAGAAAGATATATGGAAAAATTAGAAAACATGTCTAAAGTCATTGCTGATTTAGGTGTTGAAGTAACGCCTGATGGAGTAGCTATTTTAGGGGTTTCTGAAATCGAAAATAGATCTGTTTTAGAGGATTTGGTTAAAACTGAAAAACTGAAAAGTAGAGAATATAAAATTGTGCATTATGACTCTCCAGACAAAAGAGGAATTGACGTTGGGTTATTATATAATCCTAAATATTTCGAAGTAACATCGAGTAAGAGTATTTCGTTAAGAAGCATTGACACTACCTTTTATACAAGAGACCAATTGTTGGTAAGTGGTTTATTAAATGGCGAAAAAATTCATGTAATTGTTACACATTGGCCTTCTCGAAGTGGTGGAGAAAAACGTAGTCGGCCAAAAAGAGCATCTGCTGCTGATTTAGGAAAAATAATTATTGATTCTTTACAAGCAATTGATCCAAAGGCTAAAATATTGTACATGGGAGATTTAAATGACGATCCAACAGATTCAAGTATAAAAAAACACTTGAAAGGAGTAGGCAAAAAAGATGAGCTTAAAGCCGATGACCTGTTTAATCCATGGGAAGGTTATTTTAAGAAAGGAATAGGAACATTGGCCTATAGAGATGCCTGGAATTTGTTTGACCAAATCTTAGTAACACCGTCATTAATGGGAGAGGATTATTCGTCTTACAAATATTACAAGGCAAAAATCTTTAGCAAGGCCTATTTAATACAATCTACTGGAAAATATAAAGGTTATCCACATCGCACATATGCTGGAGGAGCCTATACTGGAGGGTACAGCGATCATTTTCCTGTATATTTGTTTTTAATTAAGGAACAGAAAAATAAATAATCTACTCATGAAACACATTCTATTTACACTTTTCATCCTCTTAGGAACCCTTGTTAAATCACAAGACACATTAACGGTTTTATCCTATAATATTTTAAACTACCCGCTTTCTAATTCAACTAAGGCAGACACTCTAAAACCGATTATTCAATATGTTCAACCGGATATTTTTATGATCACGGAACTGACATCCTCTACAGGAGCTACAACCATTTTAAACGATGCGTTAAATGTTGATGGTGTTACTTATTACCAAAAGGCAACTTATTTTAATGGTCCTGATACGGATAACATGTTGTATTACAATTCGGATAAATTGGTATTGTATAGCCAGTTTGAAATAGCGACAACACTTAGAAACATAAGCGAATATGTTCTGTATTATAACGCTCCAGGAATGACTGCTGCATCAGACACCGTGTTTATTTATTGTTATATGGCTCACTTAAAAGCAAGTACTGGTGCGGCTAATGAACAACAACGAAACCAAGAAGCAGTTACACTTAAAAACTATATGGACTCCAGAACAAATATTGAAAATGTAATATTAGGAGGAGATTTTAATTTATATACAAGTGCTGAAGCGGCACACAATACCATTTTAAATGGTGGGAATGTGTCTTTATTAGACCCTATTTCTACTCCCGGTAATTGGAATAACAATTCATTTTATGCTAATGTTCATACACAAAGTACGAGATCTGGAAGTTTAGGAGATGGTGGTGCTTTTGGCGGGATGGACGACCGGTTTGACTTTATATTTTTTACCAATGATTTACTTACAGGATCAAACAAATTAACCTATGTTCCTAATTCCTATACAGCAGTAGGGAATGACGGTAATCATTTTAATAAATCCATTAATGCTACGCCAACAAATACTTCAGCGCCAGCCAATGTAATTGATGCTTTATACATTATGTCAGATCATTTACCAATAGCAATAAAGGCTTACGTTCCGGTAAATGTGGGTATTGAAGAAACTATTTCAGAAAATAACTGGAAGGGATTTGTGACACAAAACAGGTTTAAATTCTCATCGTCTAAACAAGAAAAAACAGTTGAAGTCTTGGTTTATGACGTGGTCGGGAAAAGGGTATTGACCAAACACTATGAAAACATTAATTCTTTTGAGTTAAACTTGTCAGGCATGAAAAATGGGATTTATTTCGTTAAAGTGACAGCTACTTCACAACAAAAAACGTATAAAATTTTCAAACATTAGGACAGCCAATTTCCGTTGGTTTGTCTTTTTCTTGTCTTTTCTTTGATGTTAGGGTTAATACCTTTGCATACATTATACTGATGTGAAGACATATATTTATATATTAATTCTTTTTTTCCCACTTTCCTCCTTTTCACAGGCGGTTGATGTTTCATGTTTTGGAGCTTGTGACGGGACTGTTCAAACACAACCTTTTGGAGGGCTACCTCCCTATACTTTTTTATGGTCACCAACAGGACAAACCACACAGGTTGCAACTGGACTTTGTACAGGAATTCATGAAGTAACGGTTTGGGATAGCACGGGGCAATTGCTTAGTGTTTTAGGGTATTTTGTAGCTGAACCTCCTCAGTTGATTGTTTCAACGATATCAGATACCAATGTATTTTTTGGGGATAGTTTACCAATAATTTCACCAACTATTGTTGGCGGAATACCTCCTTATTCAGTTTCGTGGACACCTAATTTAATTAATTGCAGCTTAGGAGATTGTGTTATAGCTGATACAGTACCGATTACTTATGTCGTAACAGTATCTGATAGTAATGGCTGCACAGCAGTAGATTCGTTTGAGGTTGTTGGAATGCTTCCAACAGGAGTAGCTGTAGTAGAAAGACAATCAATCAAAATATATCCGAACCCAGTAATGGATAAATTGTTTATTGAAATGGACGCTAAGGCATTTCAAACAAAAGAAATAAGATTAATTGACATTGTTGGAAAACGACAAAATGTTTCTTTTGACGTTATTTCACCTAATCAACTAATAATATCGACTTTGGGACTAAACCAAGGAACATATTTCTTAATAATTAACTCTACTGCCGGAAAAAGAAGCTATAAGGTCCTCAAATATTAGTATTTAAGAAATAATTGACGCATTCTTTAGTCATATTTACAACTATTTCCTATTTTCGGGCGTCTTTAAACAGCACAGCTTAAACAAGAGTCCTAACTTGAATATTTACTCTAAAAAACAACGATGGAAACTGCTTTTGGCAGGAGCGGCAATTTTAATTATTGTTGCTTCATTGTGGTATACTAATATTTTAGTTAAAAAAATTGAAACAGAAGAGCGTAAAAAAGTCCAGCTATGGGCTGAAGCCATTCAAAACAAAGCCTCTTTAGTAAGTTATACAGGAGAGTTATTTCAAAAGATTTCTGATGAAGAACGAAATAAAATAGAGCTTTGGGCCGAAGCAAATAAAAGAATAGCGACATCAAATAATAGGAGCGATTTAACTTTTTACCTTAATATTCTTGAAAGAAATACAACGATCCCTGTTATGGTTGTGGATGATGAAGAAAACATTGCCAATTGGAGAAACTTTGACATTAAAGAAGGAGAAGATACTTCTCAATTTTTAGCGGATCAGTTGACTTTAATGAAAAACAGCAATAATGAACCCATTGACTTAACTTATCACATACCTGGTTATACGATTAAGCAGAAACTTTACTACAAGGACTCTAAGATATTCTCAGAACTTAAAACAGTATTGGATGATTTAATTCAATCGTTTATTTCTGAAATAGTAATTAACTCTGCTTCTGTTCCAGTAATTTATACCGATAGTACACAAATTAATATTATTGAATATGGAAATTTGGAAGGCGGAAAAACAGGAATAGGACAAGATTTCTTAGAGGCGACTATTGCTGATATGAGAGAGCAAAACGAACCTATAGGCATTACAATTAATAACCAAACTCGTAATTACATTTTCTACAAAGACTCTAAGTTATTACAACAGCTGAAGTATTACCCTTACTTCCAAATATTAATAATAGCATTGTTTTTATTGATTTCTTACTACCTGTTTAGTACTTCTCGTAAAGTTGAACAAAACCAGGTTTGGGTAGGAATGGCCAAAGAAACTGCTCACCAATTAGGAACACCCCTTTCCTCATTGATTGCTTGGGTAGAATACCTGAAATTAAAAGATGTTGTTGATGACAACACAATTAATGAGCTGTCAAAAGATATTACTAGGCTGGAAACAATAACAGAAAGATTTTCTAAAATAGGCTCTGTTCCAAAACTTGAACAAGAAACCTTAAATGAAGTCATTAATAACACGCTTGCGTATTTAAGAGTAAGAATTTCTAAGAAAGTAAACATCACTTTTACGACACAGAACAATGCTGAAATATTGGCAAAACTAAATCCTTCTTTGTTTAGTTGGGTACTTGAAAATGTGATTAAGAATGCTGTAGATGCGATGAAGGGAGAAGGAAATATTGACATTTACATTACTGATCAAACACAATTTGTTTACATAGATATTACGGATACAGGAACAGGAATACCTAGAGCTAAACAAAAAACAATTTTTGAACCTGGCTTTACAACCAAGCAGAGAGGTTGGGGCTTAGGGTTATCCTTGGTAAAACGAATCATTGAAAATTACCATGCAGGAAAAATATTCGTAAAACAATCTGACGCAACAGGAACAACATTTAGAATTGTGCTAAACAAATAAATGCGTTGGCAGGAATTTATGTTCATATTCCTTTTTGTAAGCAAAGTTGTAGTTATTGTGATTTCCATTTTTCCACTTCTTTAAAATATAAAACAGACTTAGTTCAAGCTCTCGTGAAAGAAATTGAGGGCAGAAAGAGTCTTTTTTCAAGTCAAATTGATACGGTTTATTTTGGAGGAGGGACCCCTTCTATATTAAGTGATAATGAGCTCAATCTCATTACGGATGCACTGCATAAAAACTATTCTATTGCCGATACACTGGAGTTTACATTAGAATGTAATCCAGATGATTTATCACAAGAAAAGCTAAAGTCTTTAAAGAATACTGGAGTCAACCGCTTAAGTATTGGCACGCAATCCTTTAATGACGATGAGCTTAAGTTTTTTAATAGAGCGCACGATGCTAAAGAGGCAGAATTTAGCATTAAAAAAAGCCAAGACGCTGGTTTTGAAAACATCACCATTGATTTAATTTACGGCTCCCCTATATCTACAGAGGAGACGTGGTTAACTAACTTGCATAAAGTAAAAGACTTTGATGTGCCGCACCTTTCGGCCTATAGTTTAACAGTTGAACAAAAAACAACACTTGATCATCAAATTAAAATGGGTCAAATACCGCCTCTTTCGGATGAAAAGACAATTGCTCAATTTAAAACGCTGGTTCAAAAAACAGCAGCGTTTGGATTAACACAATATGAGGTGTCTAACTTTGGAAAAGAAGGATTTTATTCCCAACACAACAGTAATTACTGGAAAGGAAAAGAGTACCTTGGAGTAGGTCCTTCGGCTCATTCTTATATTGACAATAAACGTTTATGGAATGTGTCGAATAACATTAAATACATTAAGGCTATAAATGAGGGTGAAATTTATTTTGAAGAAGAGATAATAGATGAAAAAATGGCTTTTAATGAATATGTCCTTACTCGATTAAGAACCATTTGGGGGATTGAAAAAGATTACATTGAAACTAATTTTAGTAAAAAAATAAACCAGCATTTTAAGCAAGAATTAAAACCATATTTAAATTCTTCTTATCTTCAACAAATAAATAATAGGATTATTTTAACTGGTGAAGGAGTTTTAATTGCGGATAAAATTACGTCAGATTTATTTTACGTTTAATGGTTACAACAATTCAATATAACGAAGAAAATTATCAAATAGACTTATCTAAACCAATGGACATATCAATTCCATTAAAAGCAGATAAAAGCAATCTTACTGCATGGTATGTTGATGTTCCTAAGTTTGAACCTGTAATGGAAAATGGGTTTATTGGAGATGTAAATCAAGGAGGGGCAGTTAATTTTAGAAACATTTATTTTAATCCTCATGGGAATGGAACCCATACGGAATGTGTTGGCCATATTAGCAAAGAAAAACATACCATTAATCAATGTTTAACAGAATTTTTCTTTTTAGCTAATGTTGTCAGTGTCGTTCCAGAACAAAATAATGATGACAGTATCATTACATTAGAGCAGATAAAAGATGTGTGGGAAAATAATGGGGCAAAAGCAATTGTAATTAGAACCTTACCAAATAGCAGTGCTAAGCTTTCAATGCAATACTCTAATACTAATCCAACCTTTATGGATTATAAGGCAGTTCAATTTCTAATTGATAGTGGAGTAGAGCACTTGTTAATTGACACCCCTTCTGTTGATAGGGAAGAAGACGATGGGGTATTAAAAGCACATCACACATTCTGGGAATACCCAAATAATATTCAAAAACAAAGAACCATTACTGAGCTTATTTTCGTTCCGGATACGATTGTAAATGGGACCTATTTTTTAAACATTCAAATAGCAAGCTTTGAAAATGATGCTTCGCCAAGCAAGCCACTCTTATATAAAATAAAAGCGTAGTTTTTTAACTTAAAAAAGAGCCCAATCCAATTTTAATTTCGTTATTTTTGATTTGTTGAAAGAATATTCTAAACAAAGGGAAAAGCGATGAAATTAGATGAATTAGATTTAAGCATTTTAAAAAGACTTCAAGAGAACGGAAAAATTACCAACCTTCAACTTTCTAAAGATATTGGGTTATCTCCAGCACCAACGTTGGAAAGAGTAAAAAAATTAGAGAGTAATGGGTTTATTCAAAGCTACCATGCGTTAGTAGATGAATCAAAATTGGATTTAGGAATTTCAGCATTTATGCAAATTTCTTTAATAAGACAAAGAGACAATGCGATTAATAATTTTATAGATCAAATTGATGAAATTGATGAGGTGATGGAGTGCTACAATGTTACAGGCCAAGCAGATTACTTATTAAAAATCATGGTTAAAGACATTACTGCATTTGATACATTAGTTAAAGAAAAGCTTACACCTATTCCTGAAATTAGAAACATGCATTCTATGGTTGTTATTTCTAAAGATAAATATTCAAAAGTTCTTCCATATAAATATAAATGAACATAGAGGATTACAGAGCTTATTGTATATCTAAGAAAGGAGTTACCGAAAGTTTTCCTTTTGATGAAACGACATTGGTTTTCAAAGTAATGAATAAAATGTTTGCGCTCACTGGAATTGAAGAATTTGCATACGTTAATCTAAAGTGCGAACCAGAAAAAGCCATTGAACTTCGAGAGGAATATCAAGGTGTAACACCAGGTTATCACATGAGTAAAGTACATTGGAATAGTGTTTCTACAAAAGGAGATATTTCTGACAAATTAATTTATAAATGGATAGATGATTCCTATAATTTGATTGTATCATCGTTGACAAAAAAATTGCAGAAAGAGTTAGAAAACGTGTAATATGAAAAAGCTATTAGGATATTTTTTACAGGGGTTATTGTACTTGGTACCTATTGCTGCAACTATTTATGTGGTGGTAAAAGCGGTAATGCTTATAGATGGAATAATACCAATAAAATTTCCTGGAGCAGGACTTTTAATTATATTGGTTGTAGTTACTGCTACAGGGTTTTTGGGCGGAACGTTAATCGTAAGAAGAATATTGAGGTTAGAGGAATTAATTGATAAGGTTCCCCTTCTTAAAATTATTTATACTTCAGTTAAAGATTTACTTTCAGCTTTTGTAGGAAAGAAAAAAAGGTTTACAGAGCCGGTTTTAGTTAAGATGGAAGGAGAGGTAGAACGCATAGGGTTTATTACTCAAAAGGATTTAACACATTTAGGAATTTCAGCCGATAAGATTGGTGTTTACATTCCTTTTTCTTATGCGGTTACAGGAAATTTAATCATTGTTCCCAAAGAAAATGTTACTCCAATAAAAGGATCCTCAGCAGATATTATGAAGTTTATTATTTCTGGTGGAGTTACTGAAATTGAAGAAGAAAAAGAGGAAACAGAAGAGTAATCAATTGGCCATAATTGTCAATATCACCAACCCTCTTGAAGTTTCTTTATAATCTACTTCAATAGAAGCAGATTTATCAGGGCTTTTCCACCGACATAAACTGTTATCTTCAGTGGGAGAACCATATGCTGTGGCTGTAATTTCAGACCGAATGCCATCTACAACATTTTGGGCATCCTCTTCTTTTTCAAAATAGCAATCTATGCCGATTTCCCAGCAGCCTTGTTCATCAAATTGATAAGTCACCTGGTAGGTGTCATTTTTACCAATCTCATACACATATTTAAGAAGATTAATGTCATCTCTGATTAATTTTCCATTTTCTTCTTTTCTGATTTCATCAATTGTTTTATTTAAATCTAACGCTCGAGAAGCAAAAGCCTTATCATTGGTAAGTTGCTCATAATAGGAGCCTTTTCCTCCACAAGAAATAAGAACAACCATTAGGAGGAAAACAGAAAATGAAGTAGCAGTTTTTTTCATCAATTGAAATTTTGTACCCAAATATACATCTTTTAAAAATTACAGGATAAACGAAAAAATATCAATTTTCGTATTGCTTTTTGATTTACATTTGGGCACTTATGTTATCGAAATATAAATACCATCTTTGGCTTCACGTCATTGTCTTAATCTTTGGCTTAACTGGAATTTTGGGAAAACTTATCACAGTTGACTCATATTTATTAGTATGGTACCGTTTAGGAATAGCACTTATAGGAATTCTGGTTTATTTCCTTATTACTAAGTTTTCTTTAAAAATCACAAAAAAAGAATTAATAAAGACACTCATGATTGGGGTGATTATTGCGGTTCATTGGGTTACTTTTTTTGAAGCTATAAAGCAATCAAACGTATCTGTTGCCCTGGTTTGTTTGTCTAGTAGTACATTGTTTACTTCGCTAATAGAACCCCTATATTTTAAACGAAAAATAAAGCCTTATGAATTAATCTTTGGAATTTTGATTATTCTTGGGCTGTACTTTATTTTCAGTTTTGAATTTAAATACTTGGTTGGGATGATTTTAAGTGTAATTTCTGCGGCTTTGGCTTCCTGGTTTACAGTATTGAATGGAATACTGGTTAAAGAAACTAAAGCTAAGTTGATTTCTTTTTATGAATTACTGGGAGCATTTATTGTCGTGTCAATTTATTTATTAATCACCTCGAAGGGAGATGTTGGGGAGTTTATTGTACCTGAAACTGATCTAAAATGGCTAATTATATTAGGTACAGTTTGTACGGCTTTTGCATTTATAGTTAGTGTTGAGGTAATGAAAAAGATATCTCCATATACAGTAACCATTTCCGTTAATTTGGAGCCGATTTATTCGATTATTTTAGCATTGCTTATTTGGCCAGAAAGCGAAACGATGTCATATGGATTTTACATGGGAACGATTATCGTTATCGCAACTATATTTTTGAATGCGTTGTTTAAAAACAAAGCTTCTAAAGCGAAGAAAGCACTTCAATAAACTCTGCCTTTTTTCTTCTTGAGACTTCTACTTTTGAATCATCGCTCATTATGGCGTAACCACCTTCGCCCTTAACATACTTGGCAACATGCTGTAAGTTTATTAAATGAGACCTATGAATCCTAGCAAAAGGTTCGTTAGTTAACATTTCTTGATAATCACCAATGGGTTTCGAAATTAATGTTGGTTTTTTATTTCCAATGGTATGCATGTAAGTGTAGCTTCCATCAGACTGGAAACGAATGATTTCTGAAATTTTTATAAAGTTTAACCCCTCACCGTCTGGAATGGCTATTTTTTGGTGCGTGGTTTCACCACTAATATTGTTAAGTAGCGTTTTAAACTTATCATTGATTAAATTTTGATCGTGTTTTTTTGATGTAAAACGAGTAATTGCTTCACCCAATTCATTGGGGTCAATCGGTTTTAGTAAATAATCAAGGGCACTATATTTAATGGCTTTTATGGCATATTGATCATATGCCGTTGTGAATATGATGTCAAAATTAATAGGGCTTATTTTTTCAAGTAATTCAAAACCCGTTCCTCCAGGCATTTCTATATCTAAAAAAACGAGTTGAGGTTGTAGATTGATTATTGCTTCTTGTGCTAAAGTGATTGAATCGACTATGGCAACAATGTTAATTTCCGGAAATTCCTGCAATAGATTTTCTAAAGAATCTCTACATCCTTTTTCATCATCAACAATTATTGTTTTGTACATAATTTTTAGTTTAATCTAATGGTATAAATAATTCAATTTTTGTCCCTGACGGAATACTGTTTTCTTCTAAATCGATAATATTTATATTTAATTTGCTGTTTTTTAAAGAATTAATAATTTCCAATCGATCTTTAGTGATGCTCATTCCTAAGGATTTGTTTTGCTTTTCTTCTTTTCTCATTTTCATCGCTTTGTTTCGACCAATACCGTTATCTTCTATCTCACATTTTAACAAATTTTCATTTTCAAGGGTTAAATTTATTTTTATAATCCCCGCACTTGTTTTGTGGGAAATTCCGTGCCATATGGCGTTCTCTATGTAAGGTTGAAGCAACATTGGTGGAATCTCTTCAAACTGGACATCTATATCATTATCAATGTTAATGTGATATGAAAACTTATTATTTAATCGAAGCTTTTCTAATTCCATATAAAGCTCAAGAGTTTCAATTTCATCCTTTATCGGAATTTTCTGTTTTTGAGTATTTTCTAAAGTTGCCCTCATTAGCTTGGAAAATTTTGAAAGGTAATTTACGGCATCTTTGCTGTCATTCTTCGTAATGAAACTTTGAATAGAACTTAATGTATTAAATATAAAGTGTGGATTCATCTGAGAACGTAGCGCATGCAATTCTGAAATCAATACCTTTCTTTTTTCTTCTTCAAATAATGTTTTTCTTTTTTGGGATTTTCGATGCTGAACAAAAATCACGAATAAAATAATTGCGATGGAAACAAGTATTATTGAGAATATAAACCAAAACGAAGTATACAATGGAGGGTTAATGCTAAAAGTAATTACTGCCGGGACCTTGCTCCAAACACCACTGTCACTCATGGCAAACACCTTAAAGGTATAGTTCCCAGGGGCTAATGCCGTATAATGCATGCTTGTATTGGTAGTATAGTTCCATTCTTTTTCTTTTCCTTCCAAAATGTATTTGTATTGAAGTTCTGACTTTCCACCAAAAACACCACTAATATTTATCTCCAAATTATTTTCATTATGGTGCAGTTCATAATAGTTTAAGGTTGTCGTATCAGAACCATTGATTTTAACACTATTGACAAAAACAACAGGAGGGATACTGTCGTTTTTAAAAATATCCGTTCGTAAGATTTTTGAATTTTCATCTATAACAGGGAGTTCAGAAAGGATAGAAACCCCTTTTATTTCTTCAGTTGCTGTGTTTGTTGTTGAGAATATTTTTGGTGATTTGTAGGTTAATTGAATGGCTTGCTTAAGTAGGTAAACTCCATTTCCTGACGTTCCGAACCACATGTTTCCTTTTTGATCTTGAGTGATCGAAATGACTGTTTTGTTGCCCAAATATCTAATCGAACTGCTTGAATTAAAATTGCCATCTGTAAAACAAATTGTTCCACCATTGTTTAATGTAAACCATACTTTTCCATCATTACTTTGGTATACGTTTTCAATATTTTTTTCAACAAAAACACGATTAATAATTTTGTTTTTATTGAACCGGATAGCTTCATATTGGCGCGTAAAAATGAATGTCCCATCGGATAACTTTAAAACGTTTGTTTTTGAAAAGCTTAGATTTTCTGCTAATGGAATGTAAAAGGGCGTATTATTAATATCAATGGCTAATTGCTTTTTTGTGGGCGTTGAGTTGTTTCCTGAGATTAATTGCTTTCCGTGTTGTGATACATAATAAGGGTAGGCTGCCTGAAGTTCTGTTGTTTTTACTTCTTCATTTGATTGATCAACCTTTATTAATCCACCACCAATAACAGTACTTATCCAAAAGGAATTGTCACTATAGGTAACACTGTTGATTATTTTGTTTCTTAATCTTTTACTTACCAAAGTATTAAATGGCTGGGGGACTAGTTTCCCCTTTTTTAATTTATAAAACTCTCCGTAAATTGACCAAACAAAAAGTTGCTTGTCAACTTTAATAAACTTTACTAAGTTTTCTTTTCGTGTGATAACTTTAAGCTGATTGTTTACATTTTGATAAATACCTTCATTCGTAACAAACCAAATCTTTTGTTGGTATTCAACTACATCATTAAATTGAAGATAAGGGTTTTCTTTGGCCTTTATATTTTCGAAAGAGGGTTGTTGTGCACTAACAAATAACTGAAAGCAGACAAAAAAGAGTACTCCTATGTTTCGTAAAGGTTTCAAACGTAAAATTTAATGTAAAATAGACCTTTTGCTCGAAACTTCCAACAATCACTTTAAATACGGTAGGTATTAATTGATAAAAGGCAATTAATTTTTAGAACTATACATGTCTCTAATAACCACTTTCTGTAATTCCCTTTTAATAATTAGGTCGGTTATGACTTCATCTGTATCTACGTGTTCACTTTCTTTAAGTTTTCTATTTAAGAACTCTTCATCTAAATCAATTCGATAAAGCATTGCCATTAATTTAGGGTAATCATCATTTAACAGCTCATCAATTAAGGGTAAAATTTGGTTATAAAGTTCTTGGTATGGACTTACCTCTTTTCCTTTAAAAGTGATTTTAAAATTGAACCAATTAAAATCTTTTTTGACTTGCTCCACAACCTTTTCCAATAAATCGGTGCGGTTATAATAAGGGGTTAGTTCACTAAGTGATGGGAAGTTCATTGTTAATTTTCTCTGTTCATCAAGCTCTTAGAAAAACGTTCAAACACTTGTTTTTTTTCAGCAGGAGCATCTATGCTATCTAAATGGGAAATGGCTGTATTGTAAAACAAATTCATTTCATCGATGGCAAGTTGTTTGATGTTTAACTCGTTGAAAATTGCTTTGACCTTTTCTACCTTGGAAGCATCATCTAAAACAACTGAGCTTAAACAAAAATCAAGATCTTTTTTTATCTTCCCAGAAGCAATTTCTTGTGCTTTTAATAATAAATAAGTTTTCTTATTAGAGATTACATCACCACCAACTCGTTTTCCTACTTTTTTAGGGTCTCCATACAAATCCAACACATCATCCATTAACTGAAAAGCAATGCCAAGGTTTTTACCAAACTCGTAAATGTGATTAGCATTTGTTTGATTGGCTTTTCCGAGGAGGGCCCCAATCTTTAAGCTACACCCCAATAAAACAGCCGTTTTTAATTCTATCATTTTTAAATAATCATCAATAGAAACAGTCGTTGAACTTTCAAAATTCATATCGAATTGCTGTCCTTCACAAACTTGTACTGCAGTTGTGTTAAAAACATCTAATACTTCTGATAACGATGTTGTATTTCCTTTACTTAATAGTTGAATGGACTGAATTAACATGACATCTCCAGATAAAATGGCAACATTAGTACTCCATTTTTTATAAACAGATTGACTTCCCCTTCTTAAGGGAGCTTCATCCATAATATCATCATGTACTAAAGTAAAATTATGAAAGACTTCAATGGCTAAAGCAGCACTCAAAGCAACCTCATCCTTTCCTCCAAATAAGTTATTAGCCAACAATAAAAGTGCTGGGCGAATTCTCTTACCACCTAAATTTAAAGTATAGGCAATAGGTTCATACAATTCTTTGGGGTCTTTTTTTGAAGTGTTTTTTTTTAATGCTTCATCAACAAGTGCAATATAGTCTAAGATTTTTTGCATGATTTACTACCCAATAAAGGAGGTGTTTTGTAGCACCTTTTTTAATCCTTCTTCCAAAGGAATAAGGTCTTCATTTAACAATCCTTTCATAATGGTGATGTCTGGATTTCTTCTCGTCATATCTCCATCTTCTAATGGAGGTAAATGTTTTATTTGAGATGTTGAATCAGTTAACTTAATAATGAGTTCGGCAAGCTCAAGTATTGAGGTCTCAATATTATTACCAATATTGATGGTCTTATTTTTGCATTCTTCCCCAAAGGCAGCATTAATGCAAGCATTAATATTGTTTTCTATAAAACAGAATGTTCGTGTTTGAGAGCCATCTCCATAAACGGTAATATCCTGATTGTTTAAAGCTGCGTTGATGAATTTAGAGATGACAAAATCTTTGGCTTGCTTTGGGCCATAGGTATTAAAAAACCGAAAGATAGTATAGTCTAATCCAAATTCTTGTTTGTAAGACTTTAAAAAAGCTTCCCCAATATTTTTTACAATAGCATAAGGGAGTCTTGAATTTAAAGGGGTAGTTTCTTCGTTTTGAGGATATTCAACAGGTTCCCCATAAACTTCTGACGAAGAAGAATAAATAACTCTTTTTACCCCCGTGTTTTTTGACAAGTTTAAAACATTTCTAATACCATCAATATCATTTAAAACACTAACGGGATTATCTAATGTTCTTTTCACACCCACTAATGCAGCATAGTGAAAAACATAATCAAATGAAAAAGTATGAAATACACTTGTTATTTCGTCTTCGTGATTTACATCACATTGAATAAATTTCAAGTTATTATTTTTGGCTTTTGGGAGTTTACTTTTAGACCCTGTTTGTAAATTGTCTACGACAACTACAAAGTTATTCTGATCTTTAATAAGTTTTTCAGTAATAGCACTACCAATAAATCCAGCGCCCCCAGTAACCAATATGTTTGTTTTATTATTCATTTGCTATTTGCATTAAATAATCACCATAGCCACTTTTAATTAATGGTTTTGCTAAAGCTATTAATTCATCTTTGCTTATAAATCCTTTTTTAAAAGCAATTTCTTCTAAGCAACCAATTTTTAACCCTTGTCTTTCTTCAATAACTTGGACATACTGTGATGCTTGCATTAATGAAGCAAAAGTTCCAGTATCTAACCAAGCCGTTCCCCTATCTAATACACCAACTTTTAGTTGTTGCCTTTCTAAATAAATGCTATTTATATCAGTTATTTCATATTCTCCACGAGGGCTTGGTTTTAACCCTTTAGCAATTTCTATCACACTATTGTCATAAAAATATAATCCCGGGACAGCATAATTTGATTTTGGTTGTGATGGTTTTTCTTCAATTGAAATGGCATTCTGATTCTCATCAAACTCAACAACCCCATATCTTTCAGGGTCAGAAACATGGTAGGCAAAAACGACACCACCAACAGAATTAGTATTTTCCATTAATAAGCCATCTAATCCTGTTCCATAAAAAATATTATCACCTAAGATTAATGCTACACTATCATTCCCAATAAAATCTTCACCAATTACAAAAGCTTGCGCTAAACCATTTGGAACTTCTTGGATAGCATAGGTAAATTCACACCCAAATTGGCGGCCGTCTCCCAATAGTTTTTCAAAACTTGAGTAATCAGAAGGTGTTGTAATAATTAATATTTCTTTAATCCCTGCCCTCATTAATATCGAGATAGGATAATAAATCATTGGTTTATCATAAATGGGCATTAACTGTTTACTAACAGCTAACGTTAATGGGTGTAACCTAGTGCCAGAACCACCGGCTAATACTATTCCTTTCATGTGTCTAATTCTTGGTGTTTAATTGGTTTTACTTCCAATTCATCTAAATCTATATCTTCTTCCTCATCAAATATTTCGATTAGAGGCTCTTTTTTAAACGCTTTAGTTGTTAATGCTTTATCTAAAGATAGTAATAATGATGGCAATAATACTAAATCTGCCATCATTGCAAACAATAAAGTAACAGAAACTAAAACACCTAAGGCAACAGTACCTCCAAAACTTGACACCGTAAACACGCCAAAACCAAAAAATAAGATAATGGAAGTGTAGATCATGCTAACACCAGTTTCTCTTAATGCTAAGTGAACAGATTCTCTAATGTTCCACTTTCGATGTTTTAATTCTTGCCTATATTTTGCTAAGAAATGGATAGTGTCGTCTACAGATATACCAAAGGCAATACTAAAAATTAAAATAGTTGAAGGTTTAATGGGGATGCCAAAAAAGCCCATCAGCCCTGCTGTAGTTAATAAAGGAAGTAGGTTTGGAATTAAAGACACCAAAACCATTCTAACAGAAGAAAACAGGACAGACATCAAAGAGGCAATCAATATAATGGCTAATGTTAAACTTGTAAGTAGGTTTTCAACTAAATAATTGGTTCCCTTTAAGAACATTACACTTGTTCCGGTTAAACTTACATTATATTCTTTTGGTGGAAGTATTGAATCTATTTTTGGCCGAATTTCATTCAATAAAATATCCATTTCTTTAGAACCAATGTCTGCCATTTGAAAACTGACCCGAGTTACCTGATTTTCTTTATCAATAAAGGATGAAAAATTATTTTTACGCTCATCATTTTTTACGTATTTCTTCAGTTTTTTTAATTCAGTTGCAGGAGGTAAAATGTAAAATTTAGGCTTCCCTTTTTTATATGACTGGTAACTAAATTTAATTGCTTCTGTTATTGATAAGGGTTTCGAAAACTCTTTATATTCTGATAGTTCTCTTTGTAATTTTTGAATTTTATACAATGTTTTTCCATTGTCTGCAAAAACACCATTTTTCTTTTTAGTGTCTATCACAATTTCAAAAGGCATAACACCGTTAAAGCTTTTTTCAAAAAACTTAAGGTCTTCAACAATTGGATCGTTTTTAGGTAAATCGTCAATAATATTACCTGTTGTAGTAATTAATGATACACCATAAATACTTAATGCAACAACGATAACTGTTGTAATGTAAACGGCTCTTCTTTGATACTTAACTAAGTATTCTAAAAACCCGACAATTTTTACCATTAATTTATTTTCTAAGTGCTTGGTATGGCGCTTTTTAGGAGGATTTAAGAAACTGAAAATGATAGGAATAATAAGGATGGATAACACAAAAACAAGAAAGATATCTATAGCAGCCAAAATTCCAAACTCTATTAGAATGGCACTTTTTGTAAAAATAAAAGTCGCAAAACCTAACGCAGTTGTTGTGTTTGTTAGGAAAATAGCATTTCCAATTTTCTGAATAACCTGGCTTAATGCTTTTATTTGGTTTCCATGGGTTTTATATTCAGAGTGATATTTGTTTAATAAAAAAATGCAATTAGGTATTCCTATTACAATAATTAATGGAGGAATTAGGCCTGTAAGGATGGTTATTTTATATCCAAAAAGAGATTGAATACCAACAGACCATATAACACCTACAGTCACCACCAACATAGAATATATAGTAGCTTTAAATGATCTAAAAAAGAGATAAAGAATAAAAGAGGTTATTAAAATTGAAAGGACTAAAAAGATTAGAATTTCATCTTTAACTTTTGTTGTAGAATTTGCCCTAATATATGGCAATCCTGATTTGTGAATCTTTATCCCAGTTTTTTCATGAAATTTCAACACTTCTGCATCTATTTTTTCAAACAGCTCATTACGATACTTCGAATCAAGAACATTCGTGTCAAGAGTAATTGCAATCAGTGTAGTTGCTGTTGAGTCTGTAAATAGATATCCTTCATAAAAGGGATGATTGTAAAGCACCTCTTTTAAACTATCTAGCTCAACTTGTGTTTTAGGGTTTTGTTTTACTATTTGTTCAAAATCAAATCGCTTTTCGGTTTTATTTTTTATTAAGGTGTAGCAATTGGCAACTGATAAAGCTTCGTCTACGCCATTTACGAGGGTGTCTTTTTTATCAACATTAAATTTGACTTTTATGTTTTTAATGCTGTATGTTAAGTCGTACCAGGCATTAAAATTGTCTAATTGAAATAAGTCATCATTGTTAATTCCAACGACAACAATACTCCCGTCTTTCCCAAAAGTAGATTTAAAGATTTGATACTCAACATAAGTACTATCAGACTTTGGCAACATTTGAGCGAGCTGATAACTCATGCTCACGAACTGAACACGATAAGCTAAAAAGGCTGTTGCAAACCCTAATACAATTAGAATTAACAATCGGTTTCTTAATATTAATCTTGAGAATTTAACCCACATACATTAACATCCTAATAAGGGTTTGCAATTTACAAATATCGTATTAATCCCAAACAGAAAAGGTGAATAGAAAGGATAATTTACGACCTAAGCAAGATAATCTTATTGATTTTCGCCAACAGGAGCAGCTTCCTCTAATTTAACATGTGTTAAATATTGGATATTCATAGAGTTTGGCTGATAATCTTTAACTACGGATTGAATAAGCTGATAATTTTCATGATACCATAGAGGTACAACAGGAACATCAGTAGCAATTATTTGATCAGCTGTTAAACACAATTCATACCTCTTTTTTGCATCAATGGTTACTAAAGCTTCTTCATATAACTTATCAAACTTTGCATTTTTGTATCTTGATTCATTAGGAAATGATGCTGTTTCGTTTGAATTAGGCACATCTGCTCCATAAAACAATGACAAAAATGTAACAGGATCAGGAATTTCTCCTAACCAACCCCTTAAAGACATATTAAGCTGAGAACTGCTGTTCATTTCCATCAGCTCTTTTAGAGAAAGAGATGAAATTTCCACATTAATATTTAAGTTAGCAAGCAATTGCTTTTGGATTTCGAGAGCGACTCTAAGACTAATATTTCCTTTACCTGTTCCAAACTTAAGTGTAGGAAACCCTTTACCATTAGGATAGCCAGCATTAGCTAAAAGCTCTTTTGCTTTGTTCACATCATATTCATGACCCACTACTGAAGAAAAATCGTAATTTTTAATAGCTGAAGGAACAATCCCATGATCACCAGGGCCATAAGCTTCTCCTTTTAGTACATCATCTACAATACGGTTTTTATTAATAGCCATACCAATTGCTTTTCTAACATTTGTATTATTAAAAGGAGCAATAGCATTATTCAAATCTAAAAAAGAGGTCGAAACTTGTGGGTATCTACCCAATACATACTTCACTGGTTTATCTTGGAAATCTGCAATTTGCGACTCGACAATATCTTTAATTGACTCTGGCGGAATCCCCGTAATAACATCTAATTGGTCGTTCATAAACATATCCAATTGATCTTGTCCAGATTTTACATAATTGAAAGCAACAGCTTCTATATAAGGAAGCTTATTTCCTTTCTTGTCAGAGATATGATAATTTTGGTTTTTTGATAAAGTTATAGCCGTTTCTTTATCGTTTGCTTTGTTGTAAACAAAAGGACCAGACCCAGCCACAGCATTTTTTTCTATAGCTTCTTTAGGAACAATAGCAGAACTAACAGTTGCCAAAAGAGCAATGAAATTTGAGGAAGGGTGATTTAATGTAAACTCAATAGTATAGTCGTCTATTGCTTTTATTCCAGTTATTTCCCCTCCAGAACTTCTATAATCTTCACCACCTTTTATTGTGTTTTTAAATAAGCTATAAGCGTAATTTTTTTCTGTACTCGAGTAAATTCTATTGAAACTATATACTACATCAGCTGATTTTAATTCACGCCCTTTTCCTCCCTCAAAGCATGCATTATCTTGAAAATGTATTCCTTTCTTTAATTGAAAGGTATGTACAAGATTATCCTCGCTAATAGACCATGATTCGGCAAGCAAAGGTTGCAGCGACAAGTCTTTTTCGTCAAAACGAAGTAACGGTTCATAAATTTGACTAACAATATGAAATGAAACTACACTTGTCACCTTAATAGGATCCAATGTGTGATATTTTTCGGTAATAGCAAAATCTAAACTACCCCCTTTATCTCCATTTAAATTAGCATTTTGGCCATCATTTTCTGTAGTTGAATTTTCTCCACCACCACACGAGGCTAATAACATTACCGAGATTACAACAAAACTTAGAACTACTTTTTTCATATTTACTTTAACTTAGATTTTGCCAAATATACTAATTAGCTATTTTATATAATGAAAAGATACAAAAAAACAACCATATAATTCGGTTAAACAAAAGGATAGGGGGACAATATTAAGTTTAAAATGAATATAATTAACCATTTAAGTTACCTATATTTGTCCCCGATATTTTTTATGTCTACATAGAGCATGGTAAAAAAGCATACTTTCCAAATACCAGTGATGGGAATTGGATTTACGATAGATACACCACTTAAGGTTGCTCCTTTTGGAATATCTTCTGTTATTTCATTAGGAGATGATTTGTTGGTGGATAGGATGAGGGAGTTTTATTGTAATAAATTAAACATTCCTTTTATAGAAGTGGCGAAAGATGATATTGATAGAAGAGCTCATCGGATTACGCTTTATCTTAACCTAATGAATCGAATGGTTAAGAATAAATTTCAGGAGTTAAAGGATGCTTCTTTTGAAAAAGGAAGTGAATTGACCAAGTATTTTGAAATGCTACCTGACATTAATGACCTTAAAAAAGAATATAAGAGAATGATGGAGGAAAGTGATTCTTCTGTTATAGAAAAAATACAACAGTGGCTTAAAGATAACATGGAGGCAGGAGCTATTGATGTAAATATTATGACGAAATTGGATCGGGCAAACTTCTCAAAAAAAGGAGAGCAACTACCTCAAGATATGAATGATGCACATGCAGCATTGAGAGGCTTTGCAAAGAGTGATTTAAATTCTGGAGTAGTATTATCTGCAGGGTTAAGCCCAAGACTCTATAGCTATGTTGCTAATTTTGATGAGTTTTTTCCTGATGAAAAAGAACAGTTAAATAAAACGATTATCTTAAAGGTAAGCGATTATCGTTCTGCTTTGGTTCAAGGAAAATTTTTAGCAAAAAAAGGAATTTGGGTTTCCGAGTATAGAGTAGAATCAGGGTTAAATTGTGGAGGACATGCATTTGCAACTGATGGGTATTTAATGGGACCTATCTTAGAAGAGTTTAAACAAAACAAACAACAATTGATATCAGAAGTACATGAAGTACTTAATGATGCTTTAGAAGGAATGGGACGACAACGACTTTCTAAACCTTTGGATTTATTGGTGACGGCACAGGGTGGTGTTGGGACCGCTAATGAACATAATTTACTATTAGATAATTATGATGTTGATTTAGTAGGTTGGGGAACACCTTTTTTATTGGTTCCAGAAGTGGTAAATATAGACTCTGGATCTTTTAAAACACTTTCTGAAGCAGGAACAAATGAACTTTATTTGAGCGATATTTCTCCTATTGGAGTTCCTTTTAATTCTGTTAAAGGGAATACGAAGGATATTCATAAAGAGGAAAATATAGCAGATGGGAAACCAGGAAGTTCTTGTCCGAGCCAATACTTGAAGTTGTATAATACGGAGTTTACAGATAAACCAATTTGTGTAGCATCTAAGCAATATCAAAAGCTAAAAATTAAAGAGTTAGAGGAGAAAAACCTCTCTGCGGAAGAACATCAGAAAGCGTATGATAAAATTACGGTTAAATCATGTATTTGTTCAGGGTTGGTTATGACGGCTTACACAGAAAATGATTTATTGAAAAAGTCAGACGGAACAGGTATTTCTCTTTGTCCTGGACCGAATATGGCTTACTTTTCTAAAGAATCTACGCTACACGAAATGGTTGACCATATTTATGGAAAAGCAAATGTGTTAAACGATACCTATAGGCCTCATATGTTTATTAAAGAACTGGGGATGTATATTGATTATTTAAACAGAGAGATTGAAGAATCATTGCAAACGTTAAATGCCAAAAAAGTAAAATACTTTGAAGGGTTTAAAGCAAACCTTACTTCAGGAATTGAATATTATGAAAATTTGCTTGGTGAGATGAAGGAAGAATCAGAAATGATTAAAATAAAATTTAGTGAGGAACTAAACCAGTTCAAAGAAGTGGTATCTTTAATTAAATTGCCAACATTAGAACAAAATTTAGCATAAAATAGAATTTCTAATCCCAGCATTTATAAGTGACTGGGATTTTTTTCAACCCAGATGGAAACAAAAAAAACAAAAAATGTTTCCTATACAAAAAATGTTTCGTACGTTTGTACTCTTAAAACTTTGTTAAATGGAAAAGCAACAAAAAGAAATAGAACTTTTAATGGCGTCAATGGAGCTGTTTATGAAGTATGGAATTAAAAGCTTGACGATGGATGATATTTCTCGAAATTTAGGAATATCCAAAAAGACATTGTATCAGTTTGTTTCTGATAAAAAGGATTTAGTAAAGAAAGGAATGAAATTGATGGTTGAGGGAGAAAAAGAAATGATGGGTGAAGTGATTGAAAATAGTGGTACCGCCATTGATGAGTTAATAGGAACAACGAGGTGTGTTAGCAAGGAGTTAGGAGAAATTCACCCCTCAGTTATTTTTGACCTTCAGAAATACCACCCTCAAGCGTGGAAAATAATGGAGGATCATAAAATGAACTTCATATATGAAATGATGCTTGAAAACTTAAAGAGGGGAATTAAAGAAGGTTATTATCGTGAAAATATTAACCCTTTAGTAATTGCGAATATTTATATGGGAATGGTTGACAGTATGTTGAATCCTGAAAACCCTATAAACAAGATAGTTAGCATTGATAAGCTACACATAGAAATAATTCGATACCATATTAAAGGAATCGCAAATGAAAAAGGAATAGAGTTACTAAAAGATACCTTAAAAAAAGAAGAGAATAACCATTTACTTATTGATTAATTATGATAAAGAAAATTTTAATAGTAGGGTTAGTTTTTGTTTCGAACTTTTCGTTTGCTCAGGAAAATAGTGAAGCTCTAAGCTTTAATTTAAAAGAAGCTCAGGATTATGCTGTAAAAAACAACTACAAAAATAAGAAGGCAATCCTTGACATAGATATTGCGAAAAAGAAAGTTTGGGAGACAACAGCAATAGGGTTACCTCAGGTTAATGCTGAAGGGAAACTACAGAAATATATAGATATCCCTATAAGTTTGGCACCAGCAAATTCTTTTAATCCGAATGCTCCAGAAGGTGAATTAACAGAGCTTCAATTTGGGGTAGAATATAATAATACGGTGGGAATAAGTGCAACTCAACTTATTTTCGATGGCTCATATATTGTTGGCTTACAAGCTGCTAAAACGTATAAAAACCTATCAATTAGCAATCAGGTAAAGACAGAAATAGAATTAAAAGAAGAAGTCAATCAGGCTTATTTTACAGTATTGATTGCTGAAGAAAATACTGCTGTTTTGACAAAATCGTTAACAGCTGTGGAAACAATATTAAAAGAAACACAAGCTTTGTATGCAGAAGGATTAATTGATGAGCAGAGCGTTGATCAACTAACGCTTACTGCGAATGAGTTGAAAACGTCTGTGGGAATAGCAGCTGGACAAATAGATTTTGCAAGAAAACTCTTAAAACTTCAAATGGGGATAGACATTGCTAATACAATCACATTAACAGAAGATTTAGATGTTTTTATAGGTGAAACCAATTTGGTTGCAAATGAAGAGGAGTTTAATGTTTCAAATCATATTGATTATAGCCTGGTGGAAACAAATGTTAGGTTAATGAAATTGAATGTTAGGAAAGAAAAATATTCTTTTATGCCTTCATTAAATGTGTTTTTAAGTCACCAGCAACAAAACATGAATAATGATTTTGATGCTTTTAGTGGGGGACGATGGTACCCAACTACAATTATAGGCGCTTCATTGAACCTCCCTATTTTAACCAGTGGTTCTCGTTTAGCTAAAATGAGTCAAGCGAAAATTGAATTGGACAAATCTATGATCACAGCAAAAGAAGTTGAACAGGGGTTGGTTTACCAATCACAATTGGCCAAATCAAATTATCAAACGAATTATGAAACATACCTCAACCAAAAAGAAAACATGGCTCTTGCCAAAAAGATATATGATAAAACGATCAAAAAGTACAAAGAAGGTGTTGCCACTAGTTTGGAATTATCACAAACACAGAATCAATATTTGACTTCTGAAGGAGGCTACATTAGATCATTATTAGAATTATTAAAAGCAAAATCAGAAGTTCAAAAATCATACGGTAAGTAAATATGAACATTACAACTCAATATAAAATGAAAAGAGGATTAACATTAATAGTAGCAACAATATTGCTTGTTGCCTGTGGAGGGAATAAAGAAAAATCCATAGAAGAAATAATTACAGGTGGAAACTTAATAGAAATTAGAGAAAAGAGGACGGAAATTGTGAGCAAACAGACTTTATATGCGGAGCAGATAAAGCAATTAGATGATAAGATTGCGGAGTTAGATACCAATAAGAAAATTGCATTAATTTCTTCTTTTACAACGAAAGAAGAGGTTTTTAACCACTATATAGAACTACAAGGGAATGTTAGCACCAAAAGCTTATTGGTTATCTATCCAGAGTATGCAGGAATACTGACTACCGTTTATGTAAAGGAAGGTCAGCATGTAAGTAAGGGAGAGACATTGGCGAAGATTGATGATGGAGGGTTATCACAACAGCTGTCTCAAATTCAGATACAAGCAGATTTGGCCAAAACGACTTATGATAGGCAGGAGCGTTTATGGAAACAAAAAATAGGAAGTGAAATACAATACCTTCAGGCAAAAACAAATTATGAAGCTCAAGCAAAAATGGTTAGCCAAATGCAAGAGCAAATAGCTAAAACGATTGTAAAAGCTCCTTTTTCTGGAACAATAGATGAGGTGATTACAGAACAAGGAAACATGGTGAGTCCTGGAGTATCCCAATTGATTCGAATTGTTAACCTTAGTGATATGTTTATAGAAACAGATGTTCCTGAACGACATATAACTACTGTTACAAAAGATAAGGATGTAGAAGTAGCCTTACCTGTTTTAGGCGAGGTCATTCACACAAAAATTAGTCAGGTGGGGAATTACATTAACCCTGCCAACAGGACCTTTAAAATAGAGGTGCCTGTGCTCAATGAGAGCAAAATGATAAAACCAAATTTGACGGCAAAGATTAGGATTAACGATTATACGAATGAAAAAGCATTATTAATTCCGCAAAGTATTATTTCTGAAAATGCAATGGGACAACAATATATTTATGTGATTAAAAACAAAATAAATAATTTGGGAATTGCTCAAAAGATAATTATTGAAACGGGAAAAACAGAAGGAGACCATATTGAGGTATTGGAAGGAATTAAAAATGGAGCGGAAATTATTTTAGAAGGAGCTCGTAGCATTAAGGATGGACAAGAGGTAAAAGTATTAAACCAAAATAGGTAAAGATGACTAAGGAACAGCAAAAAGTAGATAAGGAGTTTGGTTTATCCTCATGGGCAATAAATAATAAAACCACTATTTATGTGGCGATGATTATTATACTATTTATGGGTGTTGGAGCCTACTTTAGTATGCCTCGGGAAAATTTTCCTGAGATAAAAGAAACTAAAATATATATCAGCTCAATTTACCCAGGAAATACTGCCGAGGATATTGAAAAACTGATAACAGAACCAATAGAGGATAAAGTTAAAACGGTAAGTAATGTGGTCAAAATAACATCCACATCACAAGAAGACTATTCTATGGTGGTGGTTGAGTTTGATGAAAACATTACTGTAGATAAGGCGAAACAGAAAGTTAAAGATGAAATAGACACGGAAACGGCAAGTGAGGATTGGCCAACATTTAATGGTGCTAAAGTAGAACCTAATGTGTTTGACTTAAGTATGTCCGAACAAATGCCGATTCTAAATATTAATATTTCTGGTGATTATCCAATAGCAAAACTAAAAGAGTTTGGAGAATATTTAGAAGATGAAATTGAAGATTTGTCAGAAATAAAGCAAGTGGATATTCGTGGGGTTCAGGAAAAAGAAGTAGAGATAGCGGTTGACATTTACAAGATGATGGCATCTAAAGTTAGTTTTGATGATATTAGGAATGCAATAAATGGAGGAAATGTCAATATTTCTGCAGGCAATTTAATTGCAAGTGGACAAAGACGTACCATAAGTATTTTGGGAGAAATTGAAGATCCAAAAGAGCTGGAAAGTTTTGTTGTGAAAGCTGAAAATGGGAACTCTATTTATTTAAGAGATGTTGCTACAGTTACATTTAAAGCGAAAGAAAGAACGACTTATGCTCGAGAATTTGGTCATAGTTCAGTGATGTTAGATGTAAAAAAGCGTTCTGGAAAAAACATGGTTGCTGCAGCTGAAAAAATTGAAGTTATTGTTGCTACTGCAAAAAAGGAGGTATTCCCTACGGATTTAAAGATAACAACTACCAATGACCAATCTTCTAAGACGATAGGACAGGTGGATGATTTGGTGAATAACATTATTTTCGGAATAATCTTAGTGGTAGGGGTTTTGATGTTCTTTTTAGGGTTTAAAAATGCACTATTTGTTGGGTTTGCTATTCCGATGTCAATGTTAATGTCTTTAATGGTGTTGGAAATGTTGGGCTACACCATGAATACGATGATCCTATTCGGGCTCATCATGGGACTCGGGATGTTAGTTGATAATGGAATTGTGGTAGTAGAGAACGTGTATCGTTTAATGGACGAAGAAGGGTTGAGCAGAATAAAAGCGGCCAAACAAGGAATATCTGAAATTGCGTTTCCTATTATTATTTCTACGGCAACAACAGTAGCTGCATTTATTCCTTTGGGGATGTGGCCGGGAGTAATGGGAGAGTTTATGATATATTTCCCCGTAACACTTTCGGTGGTGCTAAGTTCATCCTTGATTGTAGCAATATTTTTTAATTCGGTTTTAGTATCTCAATTTATGAATACTGAAGATAAGGAGATGCCGTTAAAACGAATCATTATTCTCACATCTATAGTTGGAGGAATCGGGTTGTTAATTTTATTTTCGGGGAGTACATATCGTTCTTTAGGAAGTATAATGGTAGTTACGGCTGTGATGCTATGGATTTACCGATTAGGTTTACGTAGAATGGTAAACTTTTTTCAGACAAGAATATTGACAAGTTGGGAAAGAACATATGAAAAACTGTTACGTGGAGCTTTAAAAGGATGGAGACCATACTTGGTAAGTTTTGGAACTGGGTTATTTTTGATTTTTACTTTTATGGGGTTTGGTGGTTCTGTTGCAACACAACGAACTAAAATTGAATTCTTTCCAGACAATACGCCTAACCAAATTATAGTTTACATAGAGTATCCGCAAGGAACGGACATTGAAAAGACGAATGCGATTACAAAAGAAATAGAACAACGTGTTTACACCGTTTTAAACAATCCAGCTTACATGGATGGGGATCATAATTTCTTGGTAGAAAGTGCTGTATCTCAGGTTGGGGCGGGAGCTGGAAACCCCCAAACGGATGGAGGGTCGACAGCGGATATGCCACATAGAGGAAAGGTTACTGCTTCAATGAGAGAGTATAAGTTTAGAAGGGGGGAAGACAGTAAAGACCTTCAGAAATTGGTGCAAGAAGCTCTGAAAGATATTTATCCGGGTGTTGCCATTTCTGTTGAGAAAGATGCTGCAGGACCTCCTGCTGGCTATCCTATAAACATTGAGTTAGAAGGGAAAGACTATGGAGAACTTATAGCTACTGCAGAAAAAATGAAAGATTTTATCAATACAAAAAACATTCAAGGAATTGATGAATTGAAGATTGATGTAAATAAGTCTAAACCAGGAATGAGTGTTAAAGTGGATAGAAAAAAAGCTGGAGAATTGGGTGTAAATGCGGGGCAAGTAGGACAACAATTACGTAATTCTATTTTTGGAGCAAAAGCAGGAATCTATAAAGAAGATGGAGAGGATTATGACATATATATGCGTTTTAACGAAGAAAACAAATACAATACAAGCGCATTATTTGATCAAAAAATTACATTTAGAGACCCTTCAAATGGACAGATTAAGGAAGTGCCGATTTCTGCTGTTACAATGCAAAAAAACAGTTCTGGGTTTAGTGCAATAAAGCATAAAAGTTTAAAACGAGTGGTTACGGTTTATTCTGCTTTAAGTCCTGGATTTACTGATGCGGGAGCAATTGTTGCAGAAGTTCAAAAAGAAATGGAAAATTTTACGGAAAAGCCGAATGGAGTAAATATTGATTATACAGGACAAATTGAAGAACAAAATAAACAAATGGCTTTTTTAATGGGAGCATTTGGAACAGGCCTTAGTTTAATCTTTTTAATCCTAATCTTTCAATTCAACTCTATCTCTAAACCAGCGATTATTATGTTGGCTGTATTCTTGAGTTTAATCGGAGTGTTTGGTGGGTTAATTATTACAGGATCTCCCTTCGTTATAATGATGACAATGATGGGGATAATTTCCTTAGCTGGGATTGTAGTAAATAATGGGGTGGTATTACTCGATTACACACAGCTGTTAATTAATAGAAAAAAAATCAAGTTAGGCTTAGGAAAGAAGGAAATGATTGACAAAGATTCGTTGGTTGAAACAATTGTAGTTTCAGGAAAAGCACGTTTGCGACCAGTACTGTTGACTGCAATAACCACAATTTTAGGCTTACTTCCATTAGCAACAGGGTTAAACATTAACTTTTTCACATTATTTAGTGAGTTTAATCCTCATATTTATTTTGGCGGAGATAATGTTATCTTCTGGGGGCCATTGGCGTGGACTATTATTTATGGCTTATTTGTGGCAACATTCTTAACATTAATCGTTGTACCAGTTTTATTCTTACTGGCGGAAAAATTGAAGATGAGGGTATTCGCTAAAAAAGCTATTGCTTAATAATTTTCTTACTTACTCTATTAACGCCATCAGTAACGGTAACAAAATAAATCCCATTTGGTTGTGACGATAAATTGAGAACAGTTGTTTTTTGAGTAATGTGTTGACTCATAATTTGTTTACCAATTAAATTGTAAATAGTTAGTGTTGTGGCATTATTTTCCGATTCATAATTAATAGTTAACTCATTATTAAATGGATTAGGATAAACAGTTAATGTGGATTCAGGATTATTTTCATTTTCGGAAACACTTAAAGCGCCACCACAAACAGAAACAAAATCAGTAGCATAATAACTTCTAATAGAATCAACCCTTTCTTGCATCACTACAACACCTGCTTGGGAACCTGTAGTTTGATAATTTCTACCAAAAACAAAGGCTAATGTTATGGAAATACTGCTGTCAGACTCAAAAGTAAAAGGACCCGTTGAGCCTAACCCTCGTCTATCACCAGCTGGACTTAAAGAATTCATCTCGGACCAATTTGTTGGGGTTGCAGCTACTCCACCCGTCCCATAAAAAAGAGGGTCTGAAACGCCTGGATACAAATATTTTGTAGGGATGGTTCCACCGCTTGAGAAGTGTCCATTTGCACCATAAACCATTTGACTTCCATCTCTCCATTTTCCATGTAAATAATTATGATAGTCTATATTTGATATCGGATCTCCATCACCGATATGTTGTGCAGGGCCACTGTAAGTCATAAATCCTTCCATGCCCCAATGTTCATTATCAGGAGTTCCATCTCCAAAACCAAAACCATTAATGGTTTCATTTGGTGCAATCCCATAACTATTATCTATTCCATCATCATCTTGTTTTGCTCCTTGCAAAAAAGTTACGCCTTGTGCTGGAGGATAGGCTTGATAACCGAGTGTTCCATTTGCATCTTCGTCAAAATTATCAGCATTGTAACCATAAAAAGTACTTCTCGCTACATCACAGCCTACAAAGTCATCAGAAAAACTGCCAATATCAAAATCTGTCCACATACCAATATAAGTGCTATCGTACGTTAAATTAGAACGATTGTATATAGTATAATCTAAAAAAATAGTGTTGTTAATGGCAGAATCGGAAGGACAATTGTAAGCATAAGCCATATAGTGCGTTTCGCTATTAAGTACAGGGCCACCTGAGTAACCAGAGCTAAAATTGACATCGTGATAAATAAAATAAATAGCTTGTTGCCCTTTTATTTTTGGATAATCACCATCTAAAGGATTGTAAATACCATCATTATTGTTATCTATAAATGGGGCTAAGTAAAAAGCTTGTCCTTTACTACTGTCCCCATGAGCAGGCCAATTGGCAATTACTTCTATGGGTTGATAGCCAACGTTCATCCAATTGTTTTGATGAAAAATAATTTCGAGGTTGGTTATTTTCCATAACCTATCCCATTTATAATCATATTGCTTGTAATAAATGGAGTCCATAATAGGTCCACTACGTGATATAAACTGAGTAAGAGTTGATGGGTTATTTGAACCAAATGTTACAGCATCTAAATAAACGGAATCTTGATTTTTTCCAGCTATCCATAAATTAGCAGCAAACATGGTGTGCTGGTTAGTTCCCTTAGGTACTTCAAAGGCTGAAATAGAGTTGTCAGGATTATGAAATAGTTGATTTAGCCCTAAACGAGCATTAATATTATTTAAATCCAATTGTTGAAATTCTTGATGTTTTACAAAAAGGTAAATGGTGGCGGTATCGTACATAACGGGAATACCGTCATCTTTTACAATATACATTATACTATCAATTCCGATATAATTTATAGGTGGTTTGTAGCCTAATTTCCATAAGAAAAATGTAGGGCTTATTGTGATCAATGTATCATCAAAATTTCCTAACCCACTATAAAAAGCGGAATCTATATAAATTGAATTTCCATCTGGATCAGAATCATCATCAATAAATGGGAGTGTTGGTGTTCCGTTAGATGTTTGTTGGATAGGAGTAGAATCGTTATATGCTATAAAAATAGTATCATTTACAGCTACTGGTGCATTATTTTGGCTATAACTGTTTAGTGTCGTTATTAAGAAACACCCAATTAATAAGGCTATATTTTTCATAATAAAAAGAGTTTAATTTTTAATAACTTTCTTACTTACTCTATTAATTCCATCTACTATCGTAACGAAATAAACTCCGTTTGGATGTTGAGATAAATTGAGAGTAGTCGTTTTCTGAGTAATGGTTTGACTCATAATTTGTTCACCTAATAAATTAAAGATTAGAAGTGTTGCACTTTCATTTTCCAATTCATAGCTGAAACTAAATTGATTGGTAAAAGGGTTTGGAGCGATTACCATGTTGGATTGATTTTGTGTATGTGTTTTTATTGCTGTTGTAAAAGGGCCAGATGCGCAGTTAGAAACTAACCCATTACAAAAATAGCTTCTGATAGAATCTACTCTTTCATTCATTATTGTAAGAGAAGCTTGAGGTCCACTTCCGGTATAGTCTACCGCTGAAACTAATGCAAAATCTATTCGATTAACAGCTCCTGGTTGTAGTGTGTATGGCCCCATGGACCCAATCCCTTTTCTATCTCCTGGAGGATTTCCTGTTCCACTTTCAGACCATGATAACGGAGTAGCAGTAACCCCTGATGTGCTATAGAAGAGTGGGTCTGAATTACCAGAATAAATATAGTTGGCTGGCACAGTTCCACCACCACTAAAGTGACCATTCCCACCATAAACTAATTGACTACCATCTTTCCAGACACCTCTTAAGTAATTGTAAAAATCAACTCCAGAACTAGGAAAGCCTTGCGGGCCTCCAAAATTATCATATTGCATAAAATTTTCGAGACCAAATGTTTCATTGTCTACAATACCATCTCCGAACCCCATACCGGTGCAAGGATAAGCTGAGCCATTTGAATCTAATACATCTTGTATGATAGGAGTAAGGGGGTTGTCAATTCCATCATTGTCTAAGAATGGTCCATTTAAGAAGACGATACTCTGCGCGGCAAGATTATTTCCATAACCTAAAATGCCATTTGCATCTGCATCAAATGAATCACCATTGTAACCATAAAAAGAAGACCTCGCTACATCACTTCCTATAAAATCATCAGATGAACCTCCTATATCAAGATCAGTATCTAAGCCAATGTACACGTTATTTAATGTAATGGTAGATCTGTTAATTATTTCATAGGAAAGAAATGTGGTGCTATTTAAAGCAGAATCTAACGTATTGCCATAAGCATATGCCATTACCCTAACCTCCATTTTATTAGGAGCAATAGACCAAAGTGGTCGTTCATTATTATATACAAAAAAGATAGCTTGATCTCCTTTGATTAATGGATAATCACCTGAAGCGGGGTTGTAGAAGCCATCACTATCATAATCAAAGAATGGGGCAATAATGAAGGCTTGTCCTTTACTAACATCACCATGTGCAGGCCAATCTAATATCGATTGCGGAATGACATAACCTGGGAAATTGCTTAATTGTGTGCTTGTGCCATTTGCTGCGTCATCTACACCGGCTTGATACCAATCCTTAAATGTTTGAATCGTGGAACAATTAATTTTCCATACCCTGTCCCATATTTGAGCTGATGTAGCATACTCTGATGGATTCATTATTGGACCAGCATAGAGATCTGTGCTGTTATTTATTTGTGGAACCATTCCATATAACTGCGAACTAAGGTCTAACCCAAGAACCATTAAATTGGCAGCAAAGACGGTGTTTTTCCCACTATTTTTAGGGTACTCATAAGAAGGCAACCCATTGGTAGGGTCATTAAAAATAAAATCATTTACATTAATTCTGGCCCTAACATCATTTATGTCTAAGTATTCAAATGATTGAGCACTAATTTGAGTTAAAGTAGCACAGCTCATGATAAGAACTAATAAATAGTTTATACGTGTTTTCATAATCTTATTAAATTAAGGTTAACTAAAATTTTTTGTTAGATAATGTAGCTGGAAAACAGAAGAGTAGAATGTCTAACTAAACCTTTCTTCTGTTTTCATATTTCAAGCTACTGTTATTAAAACCCATTTAAATCAGTAGGTTTCATAACTCCATACCATTTGAGTGTTCGTTCACCAATACCTGGAACTTTAACATGTATTAAGTATACACCACTTGCAACGGGTATATTAACGTGGTTATTTAAATCCCAATCCAAGCTCGTTTTTGAGGCTGCTTTTTTGAAACGCCTCATTAATGTGCCATTTACATTATAGATAGAGATAGTACATTCAGCAGGCAAATTGGTTATTTTAATTCTATTATCTAATGCGTTTACTTCGTAAGACGAATAGGCATAATAAGGGTTTGGCACTACATTAATTAATGCTAAAGCAGAATCCATCGCAGACTGATTTCCCAATTCAACCTCTAATCCTGTCATATCAAATTCATACATTGGTAATCCAGCATTAACAGTTGATGCTGTTGCAAAA
>JAJCYO010000054.1 GCA_029262875.1 Flavobacteriales bacterium | reverse complement strand
AAATTAGCGAGCTGCATTCTCGCTTTGTATCTTGACAAGGTTTTCGCTACCAAGGTTTTGCAGTAACGGGGGAATCCTCACTAAAATTATTACTTTTAAGCGTTGAACGAACGAAACGCACATTACATATAGTAGCGTTGGCACACATATGAAAATGACAAAAGGACTGATATTAATATTTACACTTTTAGCCGCTGCGACCTACGGACAACGAAACATAATTGGCGAGTACAGTACAATTCATATGGACAGTACCTGGGGAGGACTGGACGTAATTCTAAAAGCCGACTCAACCTACGAGATGACATATTTCGTAATGCAGACCCCCAACAGGAATCAACCCATTACAAAATTGACAGGTAAGTGGCGAACAGAGGATTCGACAAGAACTTTAATTCTTGAGCAAAAGATTAATGACTCGCTTACCCTCAATCACACTTTTCCATTCATCGACCATTTGAGAATTTGGGAAATCAACAAAGACGATGAAAAAACAAAAGCGATAAGAAACGACCATTCTCCTAAGTACTATCCAATGGTGCTTTACAAACTGAAAGGATATTATCCAGACGGGACATTAGAAGCTGACTTACCAAGAACAACCGGCTCAAATGTGGATGACTGTCCCCCGACAGGAATATGGAAATACTACTACCCTGACAAGACCGTTGAGGAGGAACTTGACTTTACAGACTCCAAAGGATTGGTTACAAGGAAAATGTATTACGAAAACGGAAATGTGAAATCAGAGCAACAGTGGAGGGATAATCTAAAGGACGGAGAATGGAAACAATATGACGAGACGGGCAAATTAACCAAGACGCTGTTGTATAAGAAAGACAAATTGAAAAAAGAATATTAAAAAATACGTGTGCCAACAATGACTAAAAATCATAGGTCTAACCAACCAAACCGTTTCTACGCTTTTTAGCCGGAACGTTAGGGCAAATTGAAATAATATGGATAAAGATTTTAAATATAAATATGACGACCTGTTCAATCCGACTTTGTCAGCTTTGAAAAAGCTTGGAGGTTCTGGTTCCGTTTCAGAAATTGAAGAGCAAGTAATTGACATTTTAAAATTGACTGAAGATGCTATTAATGAAATCCATAGAGAAAGTACTACTAAACTAACTTATCGTCTTGCGTGGGCAAGAAATTACCTAAAACGATATGAGTTAATAGAAAACTCTTCAAGAGGAGTTTGGGCTTTGACTGAAAACGGACAAAAAACAGACAAAGTAGATCAAGAAAAAGTTAAAAAGGCAGTAGTAAAGAAAGACAAAGAACAAAGAATAAATGAGGCGAAACCCCAAAAAGGAGAACCTAATTTAGAAGATAAAACAGAGGAGGTTGAGGAGTTTGGATGGCAAGACAAACTTATCGAAACAATGAAAAAAATAGAACCTGACCAATTTGAAAGACTATGCCAAAGGCTATTACGTGAATTAGGGTTTGTAAACGTAGAAGTAACCGGACGAACTAATGACGGAGGAATTGATGGTAAGGGAATCATTAAATTAGGTGGAGTACTATCTTACCACGTTGTTTTTCAAGCTAAACGATATCAAGGTTCTGTTTCTTCTTCAACAATTAGAGATTTCAGAGGAGCAATGAGTGGCAGAGCAGATAAAGGACTTGTTTTAACAACAGGCAGTTTTACTCGTGAAGCGAAAAAAGAAGCGACAAGAGATGGTGCTACTCCGATTGATTTAATTGATGGTAATGAATTTGCTGAAAGGTTAAAAGAGCTAAACCTTGGCGTTTCTGTTGAAATGGTAGAAGAAGTCAAGATTAAAACAGATTGGTTCAAAAGCATATAGTTACAAATTCTCAATAGCGTTAGAGAAATTAAAATATAGATAAAATATAGATAACATTTGGATAATCCAATCTGTAATCCTATTTTCGTATTTAGATAAAATACAGATAACTTATGGATAAGTTCTTAAATAAACTCAGCTTCGATTTCTTGACAAATCAAAAAACACTCAATTTAATTGGGAAGATTGACTTGTATAAAGGAAAATGGAATGCTATTGAGAAAAGTGAGAACATTTATCTAAAAGAATTACGAAAAATTGCAACTATAGAAAGTATTGGTTCATCTACAAGAATTGAGGGGGCAACACTAACAGATAAAGAAATTAAAGAGTTGTTAAATGATGTGAAAATCACAGAACTCAAAACTCGTGATGAACAAGAGGTTATTGGATATTATGATACCCTTGAAACAATATTTGAGAACTATGATGATATTCAATTATCGGAAAACTATATAAAACAGCTTCACCAAAGCTTATTGAAATATAGTTCAAAAGACGATAGACATAGAGGAAGTTATAAATCATTATCTAATAAAGTTGTTGCTAATTATCCAGACGGCATTCAAAAAGTAATTTTCAACACAACTGAAGTTTACTTAGTTGAAAGTGAAATGAATGATTTAATCAATTGGACAAATGAAGAACTTACTAAAGAAGAAGTTCACCCACTAATTATAGCGGCTCTATTTATTTATGAGTTCTTATCAATTCATCCTTTTCAAGATGGTAACGGACGCTTATCACGACTTTTGACAACTATGCTATTAATGAAATATGATTATATGTTTATTCAATATGTATCATTTGAAAATTTAATTGAGCAATCAAAAAAAGAATACTACCAAGCCTTAATGGAAGGTCAAAAAAACAGATATACAGAAAATGAAATTATATCAAAATGGACTTTATACTTTCTTAATAAGATAAGTATTCTAACTCAAAAATTAGATGATAAATATGATATTTTTAAAACCAAAGGCGGCTATTTAAATGAACGACAAAAAGAAATTCAGAAATTTATAGATATAAATCAGCCTGTTAAAATTTCTGATATTTCTAAGTCTTTAAAAAACATCACAATACATACACTTAAAAAAGATTTGCAGTATATGAAAACCGAAAAGATGATTGCTGCTCTTGGTAAAGGCAAGGGAACAGTTTACATAGTTAAAAATAAAAAAATGCCCTAACACTATGTATAGTGCATAGCACCCTTCGGGATGCTATGGCACCATACATGTAACATTAGGTTTCATTACAAATCAACTCCAACTACTATTTCAAAAAAGTAGCCGTCTAAATACACTCATTCGTCTATAATATATTGCGTAAAACGAAAAGAGATAGTATGGCAACACTTCAACATGAAATTGAAATAAAAGTACCAATTGAAAAAGTTTGGAACATTCTTATCGACCTTAAAGAGGTAGGAAAATATAATTCCTATGTCAAATCCGTAAAATGTTTATCTGAACAAAAAGGCGTAGGGGCAAGTCGAGAATGTCAACTCGAACAAGGATTTGCCAAAGAGAGAATCACAGTAATGGATGACCTGAACTCAATATCCATGGAAATGTATGAAAGTGACTTCCCTTTGAAGTACATGAAATGGACTTATTATCTATCATTCAAAAACGGAGTAACATCTTTAAAAACCGTTTCAGAATATAAAGTTAAGTATGGTTTTTTAGGAATTATTCTAAATCAAGCTGTAATGAAATCCAAGTTTGATAAAACCATGAAAGAAGTTTTTGATAGCTTGAAAAATTATGGCGAAACAAAAAAATAGCCATTTAAACAGACTTATTCGTCTAAATAATAAACAAAAACCAAAATTTTATGTTTAAAAAAATCAATCACAAAGCCGTAATAGTTTCGGCAATTATATACCAAGCCGTAGGCTTTATTTGGTATCAAGTTATTTTTAATTCTCTTTGGCAAAGTGCGTCAGGTATTTCAACAACAGATATTGATAAAATGGGTGCTTCCCCACATATCATAGCATTAGTAGGTGCTTTTATCTTTGCTTATGTTTTTGCCTACTTACAGAGTAAATTAAATAGCAATCTAAAAACTGGACTATTTATAATCTTACTATTATGGTTAGGTGTTACACTTCCTGATAGTATTCCTCATTATACTTTTTTAAGCATTCCGAGCACTGTTTTAATATTAGATACTTTACACACCTTAGTTGCAATGTTAGTAGCAGGAAGTGTCATCATTATTTGGAAAAAGAAACAAAATAATTTTAATCAATAAATTTAATACAAATGGAAAAAACAACAGCAATAAACTGGTTTGAAATACCAGTAACAAACATGGACAGAGCTAAGCAGTTTTACAACTCAGTATTTAATATCAAGTTACAAGACCTTGCAATGGGAGGTGCTGAATTTGCTTTCTTCCCAGATGAAATGCCAGGTGGAGCATTGGCAAAAGGAGAGGGATATATACCTTCACAAACGGGCAGTTTATGTTACCTTAATGGAGGTAATGATTTAAGCGGTGTTCTTGAAAAGATAGAAGGAGCTGGCGGAAAAGTAATCTTGCCAAAAACAAGCATTGGGCAACATGGATTCATTGCTCGATTTATCGATTCAGAAGATAATATGGTAGCTTTACATTCTCAAAATTAAATTGAATGCAACCCGAAAATGAATTAGAAAAGGCAATGAAAGGCGACATTAACGCCTTTCATTCTTTGTTTGATACTTTTAAACCAGAATTAAAATCGTTTCTCTACAGACTGCTATCGGATAGAAACTTAGTGGAAGATTTCTACCATGATATATTCATTAAGGCATTCGATAAAATTAAATCTTATCAGGGTAATTCAAGTTTTAAAACATGGTGTTTTTCTATTGCTTCAAATCTATGTATTGACTATTTAAGAAAACGACAAAGATGGAGTCCTGAAAACAAAGAAAACACCAAAAAAGTGGCAGAAAGTACTCCGGAAATTCATCAAGCCTTTATGAAATATGCAAGTACTGCTAAGGAAGGAGAATATGAAATCCGTGAGCATATCGATTTTTGCTTTACTTGTATGGCAAAAACAATTGAAATCGAAAAACAGCTATCTATTATTTTAAAAGATGTTTATCAGTTTGAAGTCAAAGAAATTGCTGCAATTTTGAATTACAGCACATCCAATATTAAAAAATTACTTTTGGAAGGCAGGAAGACCTTGTCAACTATTTTCGACAGAAAGTGTGCTTTGGTAAATAAAAATGGTGTTTGTCATCAATGCAGTGAGTTAAATGGAGTCTTCAATAGAGAACAAAATCAAAAGGAGGAACTTCTAAAAATTAAATTGGTAAAAGAGGCAAAAAAAGGAAATAAAGAAGACTTATATTCATTAAGAACGGAATTAGTTAAAAATATAGACCCGTTAAATTCTAATGGAACCAATCTTCACGAATTATTAATGGATGTAGCCAGTTATACGGCTGGAGAAATTAATGAATCTCCATTCTTCAAACTGAAAGATTTGGATGGAAAATAACGAAAACCTAACACTGTATAAAAGTAATAGCGGTTCGGGTGCAAACTTGAACCGTTTTTGTATTTAATTCAGTATCTTTCTATCCGAAAGGTAGTAACTTTTAGTCCGCTACTGCTCATACACGATACCGTTAATGAACCGATTTATATCCGGTTTCAGATTTCTTTAAAAGAATCGCTTTCCCATCTTCCTGCCTAAACTTAGTAGGAACACTTTTAACATCCATGTTCTCATCAAAAGCAAAGACCTGAAAATGTAAATGAGGTCCAGAAGACCATCCTGTATTACCACTTAATGCAATAATCTCTCCGGCCTTAATCTTATCCCCCACTTTAACCTTGCTTCCACTCTTTTTAATGTGAAAATAATTGGCCATGGTCCCATCTTTATGGTAAATGGTTACATAGTTTCCGTACTCTTGGAATTTATACGTTTTACCGTGTTTGTTAGAATTATCTTTAACAGCAATCACAATACCATCCCTTGCTGCACAAATAGCAGTTCCCTCTTTCATGGTGAAATCTAACGCATGTGTCTTTCCTTTCATAAAATGAGAAAACTTACCGCCATAAGCTTGGCCTATGGAATATTGCTCTCCTGCTTGATAAGGAATCGTATAAACATATTTATCATCGTGCTTACCATTAAAAGCATCTCCATGGCAAAACTTAGTGACATACCCTAACTGACTACCTTTTGCTTTATTTTTTATTGTTAGTGTGAAAAGCTTGTATTCTTTGGCTCCAGCAGGAATAACAGCTTTATAAGGTAACTCAACATCAGCCTTCATGTTTTTAAGTACGTTAAAGGTGATCAAAACTGATTCTTCACATACATTCTTGTTGTTGGCATAAACCACTGTAGAACCATCCTCTTCGTTTCTTACATTATATACCTCAAATAATTCGTCTGAACTTTGAGCATAGCTATGAAACGTAAACAAGGCAACGAACAGTAAAAAGAGACTATTTTTCATGATATTATTTTAGGTTCATACCTAACTAACAAATTCTATTCCAAAATAGTATTAATCGGTCATGAATTCTTGATCTAAAATATCACTATCCTCATTAAAGCTATTTTTCATTGAGTTTCTCTTTATCACCTTAGTATTAGACCATTTATCATGCCATCCACTTGCTTCTCCCCCTAAAAATGAAAAAGCCTCAAAAGGTACTATCCTAGTAAAACTTCGACCAACAATGGCCTTTAAAGTTGGTTTATTACCATCTGAATCTACTACTACGGTTTTTGTAATCAGCTTCCCAACTGAGATTTGAAAATTATATTCAAGAACAATATAATACAAGATGTAAATCGACCAATCGAAAAGTATTTCTTCTACCCTATTTAAATTATAGATAAAACTTACATTCATCATGGCAAGGAAAAAGGATAGACCAAAAACAATTCCAGCATGAACAATTCGATCTATAATAAAATTAGCAAATCGAATTCCTCCACCAACTTTATCATTTTCTTTTGCAAGCTTGTGTAATGCTAATTCGTTCTCTTTAAAATCAGGACAATACCCATCAAAATCAGCATATTCATCTGTCAACTTACATACAATTCCTTTTTCTCTTATGAATTTTCTATTCACGCATTTTTCGCAAAACAATAAGTGTGCTTTTCTGTCCATAGGGTAGTTCTAGTTATTTTTCAATGTTATTCCAACCGTGTTTATCAATGTAGGCCTTTAAATTTTTAGGCGTATAAGAAGAATTTTCGTAGCGTTTTTTTACACTAATGTGTATAGGTGTTTCGGGTAATATTTCCCTAACATGTTTTCCTAATAATTTATAAAATCTCTTCTGCTCGTTGTGTTTACTCGCCAATGCATTCCCTTTCACATTAATGTGAGACTGGAACTTTAGGCCTTCTAATTCTGCTTCTCTTTTCATCCACAACATTGGTATTTCGGACAATACACTTCCATCTTTGTCTGGTTTATAACTCCCCCCTATGTCCGAATGATTTCCAGCAAACCACACCTGTTTTAAATCCACTTTATTCTGGCTGTCTTGAGCCCAAATAGTAGGCTCAAAATCTTTTCTAACCTCATCTATAGAGAGTGCATGTCGAGCAGTTTTAATATTAGATCCTATCTTATTATCATAAAACAGATTTTTCGGTTTAATAAAACCAAAGATACTTGTTGGTAATCCCATTGAACCAACAGTATCCCAAACACCCACAAATTTCACCATCGTTTTTCCACTCACCGCATAATCTTTTCTAAATTGAACTGAATGTGGATGACTCACATAATATTTGCTGTTCTTATACAATTCGAAAGCCTTGTTAATTAGTTTACAGTGCTGCTTCTTCAAGATACTGCAATTGTTGATCAACCCACATAAACTCCTTACAGTATAAGCCCCTCTACTGAACCCAAAAAAGAATAATTCATCTCCCTTTTCATAATTATGTACAATAAACCGGTAACAATCTTTAATGTTTTTATCCAAGCCTTGACCAAAAGCACCTCCAGAAGTCGAAGCATGATAAGAGCCTATCCCCCAATCATAAAAAACAGTTTGTACGACTTTATCAGTTGCTAAAGGGTTTAATGCTCTTGAAAATTTTAAGACATTGGTAGGGAAATCCTTTTCTAAATCCTCTTCCGGTTTATTCCATGTACCATCTGCACAAATTATAATTCTTTTCATAGTTGCTTTTAAAATAAATTGATTGTTAAATATACTAATTGAGATAAACAATCAACCATTAAGGCCTTTAAATCGTTTTTAGTACAGATACTAACTTAATACCAGTTTCCATGAAAAGAATAACAGCCGATTCCCGCAGATTTTGTTTTATTAGTAATGCTGAGCAAAGCCATTTAGTGGATTACATTAACCTATCTCGTAACGATTTAAATATAGATTTCTCATTTAAAAACATCAATCTAACCCAATTAAAAAATTATGACCCTAATGTTATTATAATTGATCAGTATTTTATTGATAAAGATTATGCTCCCTTAATTGAATCTATCAAAATAAACTTCAAGAAAGCGAAGCTGTATTTTCTATCACCAGAATATGCCAACTACAACGGTGTAATACAGTCTATGAATAATAAAAATCACTTCTACTCTAATTTTTGTGTAGACATATTAAACCATATCAATTCTCTTTCAAGAAACAATGGCAATAATTATTTAGAGGCAAGTTAATCTTTATACGTTCAATTTCATTGCATACTCATCAAATGATCGGTATAACTCTTCAAAAGAATTCAGTAAAAAATACTTCACCTGAATTTCACTATTGCAAAAATCTGTACTAATAATTTCATTTAAATCAAACGGAAGTATTTCCGTTCCCTCTTCATAAATAAAATTGGTTTCACCAAAAGAAGAAATGATACCTGCTCCATAAATCTCAGGTCGATTTCCTTTTAATAGTCCAAATTCTATTGTAAACCAATAAATTCGTTGCAGTTCTAAGAGTATCTTTTCCGAATGGCTGAATTGAACACCAATCTCTCCCATTTTTTGAGCAAAATCGCCATAGCCTTTATTCATAAACAGAGGAATGTGACCAAAAATATCGTGGAACATGTCAGGTTCTTCTAAATAATCTAATTGTTTCATAGACCTCAACCAAGTTGATGAACAAAATTTCTTTTGAGAAAGTAGTTCAAAAAAATCTGCTACAGGTATTAACCCCGGAACTACTTCAATAGTCCAGCCTGTTCGTTCTTTTAAGGCACTGCTTAAATTTTCAAACCTCGGAATACTTTCCGCATTTAAGACATCGGCTAATTCATTTAAACAAAGTAAATAATCTGGACAAGCTTTGCTTTGTAGGTTTTCTACTTGTCTGTTAAATAAAGTCTTCCAGACTTTAAAATCTTCTGCATTGTAATTTTCAAATTGCTGTTTCATAATTTTTGGTATAAAAAAAGCTCGGTTCAATTGAACCGAGCTTACTATGTTTTACACATATGGTACTATTACCTCAGTTCTTTTTAAGAATTAAGTGATAATAATAATCTGTGTTTCTATTTTTCATTTGATAAAGCAAATGTAGGATTATTTTTTACACAAAAACTGCCATAGTCTGAGATGTAATTATTTATTGCAAATCTGTTCTATTCTTTCTGCCAGTTCGAAATCTTTCATGGTTATCCCTCCAGCATCATGCGTACTTAATTTAATGTTCAGCTTATTGTATGAATTATACCAATCTGGATGATGGTTCAGTTCTTCAGCCGCTTCTCCAATTTTCACCATAGCAGCAATGGCCTCTTTAAAGTCTTTAAAGACAACATTTTTCACTATTCTATTGTCATCTAAAGACCAGCCTTTAAGCATGGTTAGATTATAATCAATTTCATTATCAGTTAACCTTTGCATTCTTTCCTTTTTTTATTGCATCATAAATTACTTGTTGAATATTGGTTCTAATATTCATTTTAAGTAGTTTTTTATTGTCAGCATCTGGATAAACCCTATTTGATAAAAAGATGTATACAATCTCTTCATCCGGATCAGCCCAAGCCATCGTTCCTGTAAAGCCTGTATGGCCAAAACTATTCTGAGAAATACCATCACAAGTAGGACCTCCATAACCTTGTAAAAAAGGTTTGTCAAAACCGGCTGCCCTCCTGTTTTCCTTATTTTCATAACAAAACTGGCATTTTGTGAATTCTTTCAAGGTTTCATCTTGGACATAACGAACTCCACCATATGTACCACCATTTAAATACATCTGCATTAGCTTAGCCAAATCATTGGCATTTGAAAACACGCCTGCATGACCTCCAACACCTCCCAGCATTGCCGAACCTGGGTCATGAACATCTCCTTTAATCAACTGTTTTCTAAAAATCATGTCATATTCAGTTGGTGGAATTCGGTCTATATCAAAACGTTCTCGAGGCATATAACCTGTTGTGGTCATTCCCATATCAGCATAAATCTTCCCAACATAATCCTCTAGTGGCTCTCCTGTTTGTTTTTCAATTATTTTCATCATAAAGTAATACCCTAAATCGCTATAGCGGTATTTTTTTTCTTTGATTGGACCTCTTAAAATACGCTGATAAATGGTATCTGGATAATTTTCATTAATGTAAAATTTATTGGCTACACGATAAGGATAGGTTACCGAAGAGTCAAGACTGTATATATCATAACGCGGAACACCTTTTACCATCGTCTTCAAATAAAACGGCACCCATGCCTGTAAGCCTGACTGATGAGCTAATATTTCTCTCATGTTTAGGTTAATGTAAATTGAAGAATCAGGGATTAAATCATCCAAGTAATCACATAAGTTTAAATCTAGATTAAATTTATTTTCATCTTGTAATCGCATAATAGAAAGCACCGAAGCACTTATTTTAGTAATGGAAGCCAAATCATATATGTCAGAATTTAGCACTGCTCTCTTTTTCTCATAAGTATGATGCCCAAAAGACTTATTGTAAATTACCTTACCGCTTTTTGCTATCAATACTTGACATCCTGGGTAGGCATGTTCATTAATGCCATTCATAGCGATTGAATCAATTCGATACAAATCGCTAAGATTTATACCAACTTCTTCTGGTTCGGTATATTTAAAACGGTTGATGAATTTGATTTCGAGTCCGGCCCCTTCTTTAAATTTATCTGAAACACTCACTGGCAATTTTCCATTCGCTCCAATGCCTCCAAAAACAAGTTGTGCAGCACCCCAATTGGCATACCTACTATCTTGATACGCCATAATTAAACCATCTGTTTTTTCAATTTGCTCAAAACCGATTAGACTATATGGGTTTGCAAAAACAGTAAGAATTACCTTGTTTCTCATGGTTAAATTAGCGATCATATCTTTTGTTGCTGCTTTAATTTTGTAGCTCTTCCAAGGATTCTTATTAGACTTATGAATTGCTACAATAATGGTATTGTACGTTCTTAACGTATCCAATAAATCACTATTCTTTTTACCCTCTAATTCTAAAACATTAAAATGATCTACCTGGTGATATAAAGACAATTCATTTTGAAAATCATTTACCTTGCCTTCTCCAATTACTAAAGAGGCTATTCTTAAGGTATCTAAATGCTTTAACGGCAGGATATCGTCCTCATTCTGCAAAACGGTTAATGAAGCTTCAGAAAGCTTTCTATTCAGCAATTCATACTCTCTCTTATTCAAATCCTCAATCAATCCTTTTGTTTCAACCCCCTCATATTTATCTAATCCTTCCCATTGTTTCGCACGTAAAATTTTCAAACATCTTTTATCAACTTCCTCTCTTGTAATCTCTCCACTTTCTATTGCCTTGTTAATTTCTGCAATTCCTTTTTCCACGTCACCAGAAAACAACAGCACATCATTTCCTGCCAACAATGCTTTTACATCAACTACTCCTGGACGGTAAAGCGCGCTAACACCTTTCATGTTTAGAGCATCTGTAAATATCAAGCCTTTAAATCCTAATGAATCTTGCAATAGATCAGTAACTACTTCTTTTGACAAAGTAGTTGCCATGTTGTATTCTTTCACATAAGCCGGAATGTATAAATGGGCTACCATCATGCTTGCCAATCCATTTTCAATTAATTTATAAAATGGATATAGCTCAATGGAATCCATTCTTGACTTAGGGTGATTAATTGTTGGTAAGGATTTATGTGAATCTTTATCGGTATCTCCATGGCCCGGAAAATGTTTTGCATTCGCCATAACATTAACCGATTGCATTCCTTTCATGTATGCAATTCCTTTATCGGCAACATTTTCTCTATTCTCGCCAAACGATCGGGCATTGATAATTGGATTCTTAGGATTTACATTTACATCAACAACTGGAGCAAAATTTACATGTATTCCTAATCGTTTACATTGTTCGCCAATGTCTACTCCCATTTCATAAATCAACTGGTCATCCTGAATAGCCCCTAAAGTCATTTGCCAAGGATACTTAACCACACTGTCTAATCGCATAGCTAACCCCCACTCTCCATCTATTGAAACCATAAGAGGCACTTTTGAACGTTTTTGGTAACTGTTAATCAGTTCTGCTTGCCTTAATGGCCCACCCTGCATAAAGATTAGACCGCCAATTTTATTATTTGTAATTAACCCCTCTATTCTTTTAATGTGTGCTGAATCTTTATTCGAATATGCCGCAACCATAAAAAGTTGGCCTGTTCTTTCATCAGGAGTTAGGGTATTGAAAACAGAATCTGCCCAATCGGTTTGAATTTCTAAAAACGGAGGATCATTTTCTTTGTTCACCACCGTGCTATCGGACAACGGTTTCACAAAGGCGCTTGTTACGATTAACACCAAGATCAATACTACTCCTATTATTTTTTCTATCCTCATTTAAGCTAAATTACCTTTAATTAAACCTGATTAAATATCTTCTAAAAGGTCTTATTAACAATCGTTTTTTTATATCCAAAATTGTTCAAAACAAGTTATTAAAGTTTTCAACAAACGCCTTAATTTATTTTCGAATTGAACTACTTTTGGTTTCCTAATAACTCATTAAAAAACACAAGAAAAATGCCAAATATCATTGAATTAGAAAAAACAGCAACTCAAGTAAGAAGAGACATTGTTCGAATGGTAAATGCAGTAAGTTCAGGACACCCAGGAGGTTCTTTAGGTTGTGCTGATTATTTTGTTGCACTCTATTTTGAAATTATGAATCATGATCCTTCTAATTTCAATATGGATGGAACCAATGAAGATGTTTTCTTCCTCTCTAATGGTCATATTTCTCCTGTTTTTTATAGCGTATTGGCACGCTCTGGTTATTTTTCTGTAGACGAATTAAATACGTTTAGAAAACTTAACACAAGGTTACAAGGACATCCGACAACCCATGAAGGATTAGAAGGAGTTAGAATTGCAAGTGGTTCTTTAGGCCAAGGGTTATCGGTAGCAATAGGTGCTGCAGAAACAAAAAAACTAAACAATGATGAGGGTATTATTTATTCACTTCATGGAGATGGTGAAATCCAAGAAGGGCAGATTTGGGAAGCCGCTATGTATGCTGCTCACAACAAAATAGACAACCTCATATCTACCATCGATTACAACCATAAACAAATTGATGGTGACATCAGTGATGTCCTTGATTTAGGAGACATCCACGCAAAATGGCAAGCTTTTGGATGGGATGTAATGGATATGGACGGTAATGACATGCAAGAGGTTATCAATACATTAAATGAAGCCAAGACACACTTAGGCAAAGGAAAACCCGTTATGATTATAATGAAAACCGAAATGGGACAAGGTGTTGATTATATGATGGGAACTCATAAATGGCATGGGAATGCTCCCAATGATGAGCAACTTGCAGATGCTTTAGGTCAACTGGAAGAGACTTTAGGTGACTACTAATATCATTTCAAAACAAGGTCAATAGCTATTTTGAAACTATTAAAACATATAAAATTCTTTAGAACTACGCTTGTGGTGCTGAGTATTGTATTTGCTTTTAATACTAACGCTCAAATCAAACAAAAGACCAGAATTCTATTTGTATTAGATGCTTCTCAAAGCATGCTTGGACAATGGGATAAAGAACAAAAAATGAAAGTTGCTTCTCGCTTGATGAGCAACTTGATGGATAGCCTGAAACCTATTGATAATTTGGAAGTAGCCCTAAGAGTTTATGGGCATCAATACTCTGTTGCTGCGGGAAATAGAAGTTGTGAAGACACGAAGTTAGAGGTTCCGTTTAGCCCGAACAGTTATGACGAAATTAAAACAACATTAGGAAACTTATATCCTCAAGGAACAACACCCATAGCCTACTCTTTAGAACAAACTAAAACCGATTTTCCACCATGCACAAACTGCAGGAACATCATCATTTTAATTACCGATGGCATTGAAGAATGTGAAGGAGATCCTTGTGCTGTTGCTTTAGCACTTCAAAAAAATGGGGTCACACTCAAGCCTTTTGTCATTGGAATGGGGTTGGATTTAGAAACAATAGATGCTTTCAGGTGCGTGGGGACATTTTATGAAACAAAGGATGAAGCGTCATTTAAAAACATTTTGAATGTTGTTATTTCTCAAGCAATGAATAACACCACTGTTCAAGTCAATTTATTAGATGCTTCTGGTTACCCTACTGAAACCAATGTCAACATGACCTTTTATGACAACCACTCTAAAGCCATAAAATACAACTTTATTCACACCATGAACTACAGAGGAAATCCAGACACCATTCCTTTAGACCCAGTATTAAAATATGATTTAACGGTTCACACCTTACCAGAAGTTAGTAAAAAAGAGATAACGATAAAACCTGGCATTCATAACGTTATCGCTTTAGATGCTCCTCAAGGCCATTTAAACCTAAAAATGAACGGGCTAAATGAATATGATGACCTTAAGTGTATTGTGAGGCAATCTGGAAAAATGAAAACGCTTTATGTTCAAAGTTTTGATGAGATTACGAAGTACATAACAGGAAATTATGACCTTGAAATTTTAACACTGCCAAGAATGTATGTGAATGATGTCAACATTAAACAGAGCCATACCACCAAAGTATTTATTCCTGAACCTGGCATTGCCACTATGTACCTTCCAAGCAAGGGAATTACAAGTGTGTTTTTAGAAAATGACAATAAATTAGAATGGATCTATAATGTTTCTCCTTATACCGATAGAGAAACCATTGTACTACAGCCAGGAAGTTACCGCATTATCTACAGAGGCACTAACGTTAAAGAAGTTATCTATACAAAAGAAAAAAGATTTAAAGTAAAGTCAGGTGCATCAACTCAAGTAAAGTTTTGATCATGAAAGTACACCGGATAAAAATTAAAAACTATGTCGCAAATTTCAGCTAACACTTCAATTGATAAAAAAATGAAAGAATACACGTACACAGAAAAAAAAGACACTCGATCAGGTTTTGGGGATGGGTTAACCGAACTGGGAAGAGAAAACAAGGATGTGGTTGCGCTTTGTGCTGACCTTACAGGCTCCTTAAAAATGAACGATTTCGAAAACGAAAATCCAGATCGATTTTTCCAAGTTGGTATTGCTGAAGCTAATATGATTGGTATAGCAGCAGGAATGACTATAGGTGGTAAAATTCCTTTTACTGGAACATTTGCTAACTTTTCTACAAGTAGAGTGTACGATCAAATTAGACAAGCAGTAGCATATTCTGGAAAGAATGTAAAAATATGTGCTTCACATGCTGGTCTTACTTTAGGAGAAGATGGTGCCACACATCAAGTGTTAGAAGACATTGGCATGATGAAAATGCTACCTGGAATGACTGTTATTAACCCATGTGATTACAACCAAACAAAAGCAGCTACAAAAGCTATTGCGGATCATAAAGGCCCTGTTTATTTACGTTTTGGTAGACCTAAAGTGCCTGTATTTATGAATGAGCCCTTTGTAATTGGCAAAGCCATTCATTTACAAGAAGGAACTGACGTAAGTATTTTTGCTACAGGCCACTTGGTATGGGAAGCTATCCAAGCATGCGAATTGTTAGAAGCAAAAGGGATTAGTGCTGAAGTAATAAACATCCATACCATTAAACCTTTAGATGAAAAGGCAGTCTTAGATTCAGTAAACAAAACAAAATGTGCTGTTACAGCTGAAGAGCACATGAGAAATGGAGGATTAGGTGATAGTATTGCTCAAGTAATAAGCAGTAACAACCCAATGCCTATTGAATATGTTGCTGTAAATGATAGTTTTGGAGAAAGTGGAACTCCAGATCAATTGATGGAAAAATATGGTTTAAATGCTGATGCCATTGTTAAAGCTGCTGAAAAAGCAATTGCTCGCAAAGGATAATTTAAACTTAAATAAGCTATACAGAGTCCACTAACATAGCGTTGGTGGACTTTTTAATTATATAGATGGAACATTACTCTGACGATAAATTATTGAGCATGTTTCGAGACGATGATTCTCGTAACTATGCCTATAACCTTATTGTTAGAAAATACCAAGAACGACTTTATTGGCACATTAGAAGGATGGTGGTTGTGCACGAAGATGCTGATGACGTGGTTCAAAACACATTGGTAAAAGCGTGGAAAGGCCTGCATAAATTCAAGGAAGAAGCGAAACTATACACCTGGCTATACCGCATTGCAACGAATGAAGCCATTACTTTTTTGAATAAGAAGAAAAAGCGATTCTTCATTTCAGTAGTTGATATTGAACATGAATTATCAGAATCCTTAGAAAGTGATGAAAATTATAGTGGTGATGAAATACAATTAACATTGCAAAAAGCCATTTTAACATTACCAGAAAAACAACGTATCGTTTTTAACATGAAATATTATGATGAATTAAAATATGATGAAATGGCTGAGATATCAGATACATCTGTTGGAGCATTAAAAGCTTCTTATCATCATGCCGTAAAAAAAATAGAAAGTTTTATAAAAGAAGATTAAACCTTAACCTAAATTTATAGTCTTATATACAAATGGAAAACAAAAATAACATACCAGAAAACTTGGAAAAAGAAGCTCCTTTTCTTTCAAAAATTAAGAAAGAGAACCATTTTTCTACTCCAAATAACTATTTTGAAGTTCTACCTGAAGTAATAGCTTCTAAGAATCTGAATAATAAATCATTACGATTTTCATTTGACAAATTGTCATACCGCATTTTGGTGCCTGTTGCTTCACTTATTGTGTTATTTTTTATTGTTTTTAACTTTAACAATAACAACACCGAAACAGAGCTAACCAGTGAACAATTAAGTGATCTAATTATCGAAGAGAATTATTTAGACATAGATGATTATTTAGTATATGAAACGTATGCTGAAATTATAGAAGAGGAAGAAGATGAGACCCTTTCCGAAACAGATGATTACATCGATTATTTAATAGACAACGATATAGATATTAATTCAATAATAGAAGAGCTATAGCTACCACTTCATTTAAAATTATTAATTATGAGAACATTAAAAAAATTAACACTCCTTACCCTAACACTCTTGTTAACAGGTATTGTATTCGGTCAACCTAAAGATGGTAAAAGACCAAGCAAAGAGAAAGTAAAAGCAATGAAGGTTGGCTACATTACAGAAAAACTCAACCTTACTTCGGAAGAAGCTCAAAAATTTTGGCCCATCTACAATGAGTTTGACGCTAAAATGGAAGAAATTCACAAGGCCATCCGTAAAATGCATAAAAAGGACAAGACTATTGATGAAATGACTGACAAGGAAGTGGAGGAAATGGTAGATAAGCATGATGCACTTCGTCAAAAAGAATTAGACATTCATAAGGAGTATCACACAAAGTTTAAAACTGTTTTACCAATTAAAAAGGTAGCTAAGCTTTATAAAGCAGACAAGGACTTTAAACGTGATCTCCTTAAGAGAATTAAAAACCATCACAGAGAGGTGGACAAGAATGGGAACTTTAGAAAAGGCCCTCCTCCTGGAGGAAGACACTAAAAATGAAACGCCTAACGAATTCGTTAGGCGTTTTTTTATATTTAAGATTTTAGTCCTAAATTAGTATCCACAAAATTTTACTTATAAACTACTATTATGAAAAGAGCTCTACCATTCCTTATTTTAATTACATCATTAATTTCTTTAACCCCCAATACAGCTAATGCGCAATTCGCACTTGGAGATATCGCCTTTACTGGTTATAATTCAGATGGAACTGAAGATGCCTTTTCTTTCGTACTGTTACGAAACGTAAGTATTGGTGAGCAAATATCATTTACTGAAAATGGCTGGTTAGCAGCTGGTGGTTTCAGGGTTGGGGAAAATACAGTTACCCTTACTTTTTCTGGAAATTACAATTGTGGCTCTCAGATATTTATTTCTGCAGTTCCTTTTGGAGCTCGAGATGAATCACTTGCAAGTGCTGGAGTAGTAACAGGAAGCGGTCTTGCATTGTCTGCCTCTGGAGATCAAATATTGGCTTATGACCCTGCAAACATGCCATCACCTGGAGACGAAACAGGGTTTGTTGCTGCCATACACATGAATGGTGTTTGGGATGCAGATGCAACATCAACCAACACATCGGCTAAACCAACTGTTTTTACAGACGGTGTAAACTCTATTTCAATTACCCCGGAAGTTGACAATGCACAATACAATTGCAGTGTTACTTCGGGTAACGCAGCAACAGTTTTAGCTCCAGCCATATGGAATTTAGCAAATTGGAATACCGACAACACTACAGCGTACACTGCCCCTGCCCCATGTACATTAAGCTGTATTGCACTTCCATGTAATGACCCTACAGTTCCTGTCGTAACCATTATTAATCCAACGGTGTGTGATGGTGATTCAGTAATGCTAAACATTTCAGGAACATTAAATGATGCTACGGCTTGGACTGTTTATACAGGTTCTTGTGGTGGAACATTGGTTGGAAGTACTGCTGGAACTACCATGATGGTAGAGGTGTCTGGTCCGACCGTTAATTATTTTGTTAGAGGTGAAGGAGCTTGCGTAGTTCCCGGAGCTTGTGGACAAGCAAGTGCTTTTGGAATACCACGAGATGATGCAACATTTGCTTATACAGGATCAACGTTTTGTACTACTGACCCGCTGCAAACACCAACAACAACATTACCTGGTGGGAACTTCACAGCTTCTCCTGCAGGATTAAGCATAACAGCTGCCTTAGGTTTAATTGACCCAAGTTTAAGCACACCAAATACGTATACCGTTTACTATACTACAAATGGAACGTGTCCTTCAACAGACTCTACAAGCATTACCATTACAACCAATGCTGATGCAACAATAACTCCAGCTGGACCATTTTGCACCAATGATGCCCCGGTTAATTTAACTGCTGTTGATGGAGGTGGTGTATGGGCTGGACCAGGTATTACAGACATCAACAATGGAACCTTTGATCCTGCAACTGCTGGTCCTGGTGGACACACCATTAGCTATACCATTAGCGGAACTTGTGGGGATGTGGGCATTACTGTAATTACTGTTAACCCTACACCTGTTGTAACTTTAGCTCCTTTTAATCCTGATACGGTTTGCCAATTGTCTGGTATCGTAACACTTCCTGTTGGAACTCCAGCTGGAGGAACTTATACAGGTAATGGTGTTAGCGGAACAACATTTGATCCATCTGCAGTTAGCCCAGGTGACCATACCATAACCTACAGTGTAACTACTGGAGGATGTACAGACAGTACTTCTACCTCTATCAATGTGCAAGTTTGTGTTGGGATAGCGACTCCTACAAACGATCAAGAATTTACCATTTACCCTAACCCAAGCAAGGGAGAGTTTACAGTTAATGTTGTTGATTTTGATGATAACACAACACTCTCAGTTGTAGATATTTTAGGTAAGCGGCTCGTGAGTAGAACGGTTACTTCAACGATTACTTCGGTTAACCTGTCTCGTTTTAATAAAGGTGTTTACTTTGTTAAGATTCAAAGTAACAAGGGTAATGTAATTAAAAAGGTAGTTATTGAATAATACCTCAGCACTATAAAATATTAAACGCCCAGCAACACTTTGTTGGGCGTTTTTATTTTACTAAATATTCCCAGAGAGGACCTTTTTTGTTGTTCTTCCTTAAGAAGCTTATGGCTGCATTAAAATCCTTATCTGGAAACACCCAGGATTTACCAGTTGCTTCTGCCCGCTCTTGCATAGACGGAACATCTATTTTATCTGAAAGGTAGTATTTCGGCTCCAGCAAATCATCTGTAGCAGCTATAACACCTTCTTTTATGGCCTGCTGCTGTAATTTTGTTCCAGGATAGATACGCATTCCTATAAACGGAAAGAATACTGAACGGTCAATTTTTTGAGAATTGGCAAAAGATTGATTCAAAGTGTCATCTGTTTCGCCATTTCCACCTAAGATTAAAAAGTGGGCATAGTGAATGTTCAGTTCCTTGCAAAAATTCGATTTCTCCAACACATCTTCAAATAAGAAACTCTTGCCATAATTCACCAACTGCTCATCACAGAGCGATTCCGTACCAAACTCTACGTGAGTTAGTCCTGCTCGTTGATAAAGTCTTAAATCCTCCTTAGAAAGGTTGGTTGGTGCAAAGTAGGCTCCCCATTTTATTTTCAATCCGCTTTGAATGATTTTTTCAGACAACTCCCGATTAAAGTCATTTTTAATGTTGAACACTGAATCCGTAAAAAACACATAATTGATGTTCTTTTCTTGGTTCAGCTTTATCAGGGAAGAAACAATTTGTTCTGGATTTAATGTTCTCACTGTTCGCCCTTCTATTAAAGGATAGGAACAATAAACGCATTTATACGGACAACCTCTTTTGGTTTGAATGTTAAGCATACCACTCTGTTGCCAATAGTAATCGATGGTGGGATTATCCAATAAGATGCTCGGGTTTTTAAAGTACTGGCCTCTTTGGTTAAAACACAACTGTTCTTTTTCCTGAAACACTAAGCCATCTATGTTTTTAAAATCATTGCTCCCATCATCAATGGTGGTAATCAATTGCTTAAAACTTACCTCTCCTTCACCGTAAACCCCAAAATCTGGAGTTAGGGTTTGGTAGATCAACTCTGGAAAAATAGAAAACCCTGCCCCTCCTATTACCGTAATGCTTTTACCATATTGATTCGCTTTATCTATAATGAGTTGATAACCATTGATAAAACTGATGCTGTTTAATGAGTTGACACTGTCTACATTTCGTAAGGAAACACCAACATACCTTGGCTCAAAAGTTTTTAACTCTACCTCAAACTCTTGCAGGTTGTTAAAATTGAAATCGAATATTTTAACCTCATAAGCTGGTAAATTTTCTTTTAGATAAGCTGAAATGTAAGACAACCCCAAAGGATAAACAGGGTAAGGGTCTTGATGTTGATTGGCTGAAACCAACAGTATTTTCTTGTTTTCATTAATACTCCCCTTCATAACTATAGCGAAGTTGGGCATAGCAATGGGAAATGGCTATGATTATTATCATATAAATAGATAATCGTATTATCCATTTTTCCTATCTTTATCAAAAAAAAAATCAGCGATAATCATTAATATAGTAGCGAAAAAAATTGGATGATTAATACTTTAGAAATTTGAATTAGTTTTATCGCCAAAAAAATTGAGCTTAAAATTACATTATGAACAAGAAGCATATTCTCCTATCAACAATTTTATTCTTAACAGTTATTGGTGTTATTGCCCAACCAACAATTGAATGGGAAAAATCTTTAGGAGGAACTGGTCAAGATAATGCATATTGTATTGAACAAGCTGTAGATGGTGGGTATATTGTAGTTGGATGGACAGATTCCAATGATGGAGATGTTTCAGGTAACCATAGTAATTTTTTGGACTATTGGATAGTCAAATTAGATAGTACTGGCAGTCTTGTTTGGCAAAAAGCTTTAGGTGGAACTGGTAATGATTATGTATGGTCTGTTAAACAAACAACCGATGGAGGATACATTGTTGCTGGCCAAACTATTTCATCTAATGGAGATGTCACAACCAATCAGGGTAGCGGAGATGTTTGGCTTGTTAAACTAACAAGCTCGGGCTCTATATCTTGGGATAAGTCCTTGGGAGGAACCAATTATGATGGTGCCACTTCTATTGAACAAACTACTGACGGTGGATATATAATGGCTGGATGGACAGAGTCAACAAATGGCAATGTTACCGGTAATCACGGTTTAAGAGATTTCTGGGTAGTTAAACTAACAAGCACTGGCTCTATAAGTTGGCAAAAAGCATTAGGTGGGACAGGCTATGATGTGGCTTATTCTATTCAACAAACATCGGATGGAGGCTATATTGTAGCTGGAAGTTCCTCCTCTTCAAATGGAGATGTTTCCACGAATTATGGAGGAGAAGATTATTGGGTGGTTAAACTAACCAGTACCGGTTCTATAAGTTGGGAGAAGTCTTTAGGGGGAACACAATGGGAAACTGCATTTAGCATTCAACAGACATCGGATGGCGGCTATATTGTTGCTGGTCAGTCGGAATCAAATAATGGACATGTTACAGGTAATCATGGAGCTTCTGATTACTGGGTAGTAAAATTAACCAATTCTGGAACTATTGATTGGCAAAAAACATTGGGAGGTAGCAGCTGGGACCGAGCAAAATCTATAAAAGAAACAGCAAATGGCAATTATATTGTCGCTGGTGTTTCAAGCTCAAATAATGGTGATGTTACTGGAAATAATGGGAATTCTGATTATTGGGTGGTTCAATTAAATAATGCTGGGAATATTGACTGGGAAAAATCTTTAGGCGGGACAGCAAATGATGAAGGACGGTTTATTGTTCAAACATCAGATGGAGGATATATTGTTGCTGGTGGTTCTAACTCACCTAACAATGGTGATGTAACAGGTAACCATAATGGAAGTGAGGATTTTTGGGTTGTAAAATTATCGGCTTCTACTGTAGGGATAAATTCGATAACTAATAATATCGATGTGGATATATATCCAAACCCAAATCAAGGGGTCGTAAATATTAATTTAAAAGAATTAAATAAAGTATCTGTAAAAGTATTTAATTTCACTAATCAATTAATTTATCAAAAAGAAAATATTAACACTCCAGTATTCCAATTTAACATCAATGAACCACCTGGATTCTATCTTGTTGAAATAAATTGTAAAGATGACACCTATAGATACAAACTAATTAAAGAATAACAACCTCCCTGCATACTATATATAGTATGCCTTTTGGTCATAAATAGTTTTATTTTTCTAATTCTGGTTTCGATTCGTTTTACGAGTAGTTGTGTATAGCTTGCGCATCTTTAACAGCGAAAGTATTTTCCCTCCTTTACTTTAGCGCTATTAGTAAACATACCCTAAATGAGACATCACAGTTCCTTCCTCAACATCCCTAATCCCGTAATTGCTGCTCGTTCAATGTTGACTTCACGCTGTTTTCCAAACAAGTACTTTTTTGATTTTACGCCAGCTGGAGTAGCCACAGCGATCCAAACCGTACCTACTGGTTTTTGATCTGTTCCACCATCAGGTCCTGCAATACCAGAAGTAGCAACAGCGTAATCCGTATTCATTTTTTGTTGCACACCTAATGCCATTTGTTCTACCACTTGTTGGCTCACTGCGCCATGATTTTCGATGTCTTCTTGGTTTACATTGAGCTTCTTCATTTTTATTTCATTGGCATATGAAACAACAGAACCTTTGTAATAATCTGAGCTTCCTACCACTCGTGTAATTAAATGGGCAATGTAACCACCAGTACAACTTTCGGCTGTAGCCAATGTGGCGTTATTTTTTCTTAACAACTCTCCTACTGCACTTCCCAAGTCTTCGGTTTCTTCTGAATAGATATGGGTAGGAATAAGTTGATTTAACTTTTCAACCTCCAAATCAATGTCACCCTGTAACGCTTTTCTATTTGTTCCAACAGAACTCAACCGAAGCTTTACCCTTCCTGGAGAGGGTAAGTAAGCCAATTTTATCGTTGATGGTAAGTTCTTCTCCCAATCCGCCAGCACTTCGGCTAATTTTGCTTCTGGTACCCCTTGGGTATATACCATCTGGTTAATGATTTCTGGTAATTCATACCGTTCTTTTAACCATGGTATAACAATATCCGAAAGCATGCCCTTCATCTCGTAAGGAACACCTGGCATAGCCACCACTATCTTATTATCTTGTTCAAACCAAAGTCCTGGAGCCGTTCCATGCGCATTGTGCACCACTTTGCAATTATTGGGCACAATGGCCTGCTTCTGATTGTTCTCATTCATTTCAAAGCCTCTACTCGTAACCATTTCTTCTATGTGCTCATAGACTGCTTCATCTTTAACCAATTCACCACCAAAATATTTGTTCAGGGTTGGCATGGTTAAATCATCGTTGGTTGACCCTAAACCTCCAGTTATCAGCACGACATCAGATTTACTTAAAGCAGCCTCTACAGCGTCTAAAATGGCCTCCTCTGAATCGCTAATTGTAATTTGTTGTCTTATGTTAAAACCTATGTGGTTCAACTCCTTTGACATCCAGTAAACATTGGTGTTTAAGGTTTGCCCAATTAACAGCTCATCTCCTATTGCAATAAGGTCTAAATTCATACTTCAAATGTAGAATTAAATACGCGTAAGTTTAAGGATTGAATTCCTTATTTTTGGAACTGTATTTAATCATTCAACTAAAATCCATTATGAAAAAAACAGCAATCATCACCAGCATGGCCATCCTCTTATTTGGCTGTGCAGAAATGACTCAAGTACTCGAAGAA